>JADHNX010000046.1 GCA_016779365.1 Planctomycetaceae bacterium | reverse complement strand
GGCAAATACTACTTCGACGACGATCAGCAGTTCCCAGACACAGCCACTTGTGCTTTCCAATGGCCCGGCGATGGTAGCGTCGGCGGGCGAAAGCAACTGATGTTTGAGATGCGAATCTGGTCGAAGAACTATCCACACAATTGTGACACGGGCGTCGAGTTTTACGGGACCAAAGGAATGCTGTTCGTTAGCAAACGGGGCAAACTCGAATTGTGGGATGATTCAAATAAACGTGCTACTCTCTCCGTGGATCGTTTCAGCAATCAGTCGCTGGGGCTGCCAAGGAACCACCAAGTCGACTTCCTCCAGGCCATCACCGAGAACCGAAAGCCCGCAGCGGACATCGCCACCGGTCATGACTCCGTCTCACTGATTCACTTGGCAAATATATCTGTTCGCACCGGACGTTCCCTGCGAATCGATCCGGCATCAGAGACGATCACTAATGACGAAGTCGCCAACCGGTTGCTCTCAAGAGACTACCGCGATGGCGGTCACTGGGCCATTCCTGGCGGGGTGTAACACGCACCTGTAGCGAAGTCGTCAAGACTTTCGTTTTAACCTGACAGATCGACTCTTTCGACGAGTTCCATTGCATCCCCAGCTCAGTAGACAATTCATGCGAACATCAGTTTTCTGTATTGGCGTTATCACCATTCTCGCTTCGTCGCCGGCGCCGGCTCAAGATCCAGCTAATCGTGCGGATCGAGTCGTCTTTCAGCAGGGCGATGGCGAAGTCTTGATCCAAATTGATGACAAACCGATTGCCACCTACGTGTACGAAGACTCAGAGATTCCCAGGCCCTACTTTGCTCACGTCAAATCGCCCAGTGGCACACAGGTCACTCGAAACTTTCCACCCGGAAAAGGTGACCGCCAGGATCACGCCGATATGCATCCGGGAATTTGGCTGGCTTTCGGTGATCTGGACGGTGAAGACTTCTGGCGCAACAAAGGTCGCGTGGTGCATGAAGGCTTCACCGAATCACCAACGGGTGGCCCGAGGTTTGGATCGTTCTCACAACGTAAAGCGTATCAACGAGCAGATGGACGGGTGGTGTGTGTGGAGGACTTCCGTTGCGTGATCCGAGTTTTGGAAGAAGGCTATCTACTGCAATGGGATTCGACGTTCTCATCCCCCGAAGGCAATCGTTTCTATTTTGGCGATCAGGAAGAAATGGGATTGGGAATTCGCGTTGCCACTGAGATTGCAGAGCTGAAGAGCGGTCAGATCAGTGACTCTGAAGGTCGCCGCGGAGCCAAGCAAGTTTGGAGCCAGCCATCAAAGTGGTGTGACTATAGCGGAACGATTGGCGACGAGAGAATTGGCATGACAATACTGTGTCACCCGGATAACTTTCGCGAGAGTTGGATGCACGCGCGAAACTACGGCGTGATCGCAGCAAATCCTTTCGGCCGCCAGGCGATGAAGAAGGGCCCCAAGAGCCGTATCGAAGTTTCAGGAGATGCAGGCTTGAGATTGCAGTATGGAATACTGCTACACGGACCAACGTCCGACCTGGATGCAGTTTATCGACGATACGTTGATCTGTCGGGAAGTCAAAACTGAAAGCCCGAATTTGACTTGAGTAGCGGAGTTCGCCAAGAGTCTTGGAGCGTCTCACGCAAACTCCCTTCGCTCTTGACGAGCACGAGTTGTCCGGAGAAAGTTCCGACGCATGGCTAGAGACAGAAATTAGGCTTAAGGGCAGGATTGGAACGGAAAAGAGTAACTCATGAAACCCTCCATCGTTTTTCTGATAGCCTTCTTAAGCGTGCTTCCGCTTCGTGGACAATCCGAAGAAAGACCGCCCAACATTGTCATCATCATGGCTGATGACCTCGGCTGGAATGGCCTTGGATGCTATGGCTCCGAACTCGCACAGACACCTTGCCTTGACCAACTGGCAGCAGAAGGAATGCGGTTCACGGATGCCTATGCCTTGTCGCAATGCCTCCCGACCAGGGCGGCGATATTCTCCGGACAGTATGGTGCGCGAACCGGGCTGACATCGGTTGAGACTAGTTCACCCGGCTATGCGCCTATGATTTCCCCGGGCCGCCCCAAGGCTCTCGAACCTGAAGTTTACACCCTGTTTGAGATGCTGCGGGACGCCGGCTACAAAACCGGCATGAGCGGGAAGCTGCACCTTGGAGGGCCTCTCAATACGAATTCCGCATTGAAGAATAAAAATCGTGGAATGGAGTACTTACATGACTATGGCTTGCAATGGGCCGGGACGGCGACGCCAAATCGAAATGATAAAAATGTCAGCGCTATCACGGACGACATCATCGAGTTTATTGAAGAGAACCGTGATGGCCCATTCATCGCGTACGCTGCCCATCGTTCGCCACACATGCCGCTGGAGGTTCCGCCATCCAGTGTTCAACGGGCGGTTGACCGCGGGTTCAAGCGAAGCAGCAATCCTCGAGGTCTGTTTTCAGAACGGGTCACCGCCGACTACGTTGCCATGATCGAATATCTCGACAGTTCGATCGGACGGATCACTGACAAGTTGGACGAATTGGGCATCGCAGAAAACACGCTCTTGCTTTTCCTGTCCGACAATGGGGGCCTCACCCGGGTCTGGAAGAATGATCCGCTTCGCGGTGGAAAAGGGCAGCTTTATGAGGGGGGAGTCAGGGTGCCGTTCATTGTTCGCTGGCCGACCAAAGTGAAAGCTGGAAGCACTTGCACTGCCCCGGTGCACGTGGTCGACCTGTTCCCTACATTCATGGACCTGGCGGGAGCCCAGCCGAGGAAGGATCAAATTCTGGATGGCGTAAGTCTCGTTCCGCTACTCAAGCAAACAGGCTCTTTTGCACGCGATGCCATTTTTTCTCATCATCCAGAGTATGTGGTTGGCTACGCAAAGACACCTTGCTCTATGGTTCGCAAAGGAAACTATAAACTCATTCACTACTTCGGAGACTACCTTGATCCCACTGGCTGTGTGCCGGGCGGGGCAGGCGCTCTTTACGGGAGATTCATCCTCGGCAGCAGAACGGAGTTATACGATCTCAAGCAAGACCCAGGCGAAACCCAGAACCTCGCGAATGACATGCCCCAAGTGGCGGAAGAGCTGATGGCCGACCTCGAATCATGGTGGTCGTCAACCGGAGCAAGGATGCCAAGGCCAAATCCAAAGATGGATCGCAGCAAATGGAAATGGAACAAGAATGATTAGACACGCTTCGGGCCATTTGCAAGTCATCCTGGGTGATTCACTTGAAGCGTGATTTGCCCTGTACACTCATCTTTCTGAAAGCGTTGTATGTTTCGATCTTTGCTTCCACTGTTATGCCTAATAACGCTCGCGACTGTCACATGGGCCGACGAACGCCCAAACATCATCGTTTTTTATACTGACGATCATGGGTACGCAGATTTGTCGTGCCAAGGTGTGTTTGATGACATTCGCACACCGAATGTCGATCGCTTGGCCAAGAGTGGTGTTCGAGTATTGCATGGCTACAGCACCGCACCCCAGTGCGTACCTTCCAGGGCAGGTTTGCTCGTTGGAAAGTTTCAGTCAAGGTTTGGCGTTGAGTCCAACCGTATGCCGCTGGACGGATTCAATCGCGAACTGACCATCGCTGAGCGACTGCAAGACGTCGGCTACATCACTGGACAATTTGGCAAGTGGCACTTGGGGGCAGGGCCAGAGATCACAAGACACGGTTTCAAGTACGTTTACAACCAGAACAGCCAGGCCCCTTTCGTAGCCAACATCACGACCTCTGGTGAAGATCGCCCCATGGGGCGTATGAAGCCGGACATGTATCACGTCGACGGGTGCAGTCATGCGGCAGCCGCGATCATTGATCGACACAAGAATGATCCCTTCTTTCTTTATGTCGCTTACCGGGCGCCTCACGTGCCGCTCGACGCACCTCGCAAATACCTTAAACGCTTTCCTGGCGATATGCCTGAGCGTCGAAGACAAGCTCTCGCCATGCTCTCGGCAGTCGACGACGGCGTTGGCTTGGTGATGGATACACTCGCGAAGCACGGTCTGACCAAAAAGACATTGGTGTTTTACATTGGCGACAACGGAGCGCCGCTAAAGATACACAAGCTGGATGCTCCTGGCGGCGGGCCAGGTTGGGACGGATCGCTTAACGATCCATTGAATGGTGAAAAAGGAATGCTGTCCGAGGGCGGAATGCACGTTCCTTTTGTGGTATCGTTGCCGGGCAAGATTCCGGGCGGGCAAGAGTATCCGCATCCGGTTAGTGCTTTGGACGTCGCAGCAACCGCTGCAGAACTCGCTGGGATCGAGACTCAAGAAGGCGAGTTCGATGGAGTGAATCTGATTCCATTCCTGTCCGGACAGGTGGAAACTGCGCCGCACAAAGCGCTGATGTGGCGGTGGGTTTCACAGTCAGCGATTCGGGAGGGCGATTGGAAACTGCTGCGTGGCGGAAACAGAGAGTACTTGTACAACCTAGAGTCGGACTTGGAAGAGAAGAACAACGTTGCCGACAAATATCCCGAAGTCGCTGATCGGCTTAGAAGAGCGTTGACGACCTGGTCCCAGGAGCTTTCACCACCCGGTTTGGCGACTTCCGGGCAGTCCGCTGTGTGGAATGAGTACTACGACTTCTATCTTGAAGGCAAGCCAGCCAAACCTCCTGCACCGGTTTCGCAACGAGAAAGGAAAACGAATCCGGAAAGCACGGTGGGCTCATGGCTAGTACGTGGCGGCACGCTGGACCTGACTGAAGGCGTAATGCGTCTAGTGCCCGAGGGTAAGAATCCGGCTCTCATCCGAAACGGATTGCAACTTAGTGGTCCAGTGACCGTCAAGATGACAATTAAATCGCCCGGTGACAAACCCATCAGATTGGATTGGCGCAACCAAAACGAAAAGACGTTTTTGGCAGAGAATCAGATCTCGATTCCCATTGAAGAGTCTTCTGAATGGCAAACACTGTCAGTCGAAATTCCGAGCGTGAATGATGTCGTGCACGTCAGGTTCAACTTGCCGGCCGTCTCAATCCAATTCAAGAGCTTGGAGCTTTCTCCGTCGAAGGGAAAGTCGATCCGGCTACCCCAAGAATAGATCGGTACTAACGGAGAGTCTGGAGCGCTAATCGCAGCAAATTCCAGTCAGAGGTCGCTTCGGTCGAGAGCTTGGTAGCATCGAGCGGGGACTTCTCAAAAGGATCGGCCTGCGTGTTGTAGAACTCGCCTGTACTGTACAGCTTTCGATCCTGGGTTTTGACGAAGAATCTGCCACGTGTTCCGCAAAGGCCCACTCTCGCGTCGAGTGCCCTTCCCCACGAAGCAGTGGGGCGAAGCTGTGGCCGTCGAGCTTAACGTCCGCGGGCAGCGCTCCTCCGGTCAATTCTGTCAGTGTCGGCAGGATGTCGCTGAAGTCCACTAAATCATTCCATGATTGACCGGGGCTGATAACTCCTTTCCACACGGCCAGCGTCGGAACTCGCGTACCCCAGTCAGTGAGCTTCCCTTTTCCGCCGGGAACGGCCTGGCCCTTGAACTGCGAGACGACCCTCTCGTAAACAAACTCGTTCCGTTTACCTTTTGCGGAGAGCTTTGATTTGGCGGCGGTTCCATTGTCTAAATCGTCCCGTAGCGGAACTCGTCAAGAGTTTCGGCCGTCTGCTCAGAAACCGCCGAAAGTCTTGACGACTTCCGCTACGACGGTACGAACACGGACCACTCGTCGAAGCCCATTCTCCGCGGTTGTTCCATGTCGTCTTTCATCAGGCACAACTGCCACTTGCCCGCCACGGCCGTCGCATAGCCAGCATTCTTCGCAACGTTCGCAAACGTGCGGCTCTCAGCATGCTTCGGAAAGCTACCCCATTTCGGATTGCCGAGGTGACGTGATTACTGACCGGTCATGAGGGTGACGCGAGCCGGATGACACACCGGCATGGCGTAGCAGTGCTCGAGTCTCGCACCACTGGCAGCAAGTTCATTGAGGTTTGGAGTCTCGTACGACGAGCCGCCATAGCACTCGAGCACCTCCCGGCCGACATCATCGGCCAGAATGAGCAAAATGTTTGGCCGACTCTCAGCCGACATCGCACTCGCACAGAGACAACACGACGCTAGCATCGAGAGGAGAACGTTGTATTTGCGAATCTCAATGGAATGCGTTTTCATGATTCAGAATCAATTGCCCGGTCACAGAACCTGTTTTAAGCTGACATCGCAGAAAGTGACGCACGGAATAGTGAGCAAGCATCATACTTGAAGATCGAGGGGAATTGTCGCGGATCAGCTTCATGCCCATTCGCTCAACACTTAAACTGTCTGGCTGAACTATAGCGGCATCCCGACTCAATTAACCAACCATTGGGTGCGACCAATCGTCCACATGAAAATCATCGAGTACCATTTCGATTCGCGTCGTCTAGCCCTTACGGCATTCTTACTTGTCGCGATGTCGCTGGGTATCGGATCGGCTTTTGCGGAAGAGTCGAACGGTGAGAAACCGAACTTCGTCGTCATTTTCATCGATGATTTGGGCTTCGCGGATCCGGGCTGCTTTGGAAATCCGCTGATCAAAACGCCGCACATCGACAAGCTCGCTGCCGAAGGCATCAAGTTGACCAACTTCTACGTCAACTCGCCAATCTGTTCCGCATCACGAGTCGCGCTTACCACCGGTCAGTATCAGGGCCGCTGGAAGATTCATTCGTACTTGAACACGCGGGCTGGCAATGCGAATCGAGGGATGGCTGACTATCTCGATCCGTCCGCGCCGACGACGGCCAGGAAGCTGAAAGCGGCCGGCTACTCAACCGCTCATTTCGGTAAGTGGCATATGGGCGGCGGGCGTGATGTTGACGATGCTCCGTTGCCTCAAGCTTACGGATTCGATGAATCGCTGGTCTCTTTCGAAGGTCTGGGCGATCGAATTATTTCGAATCCGAAGGGAGTCGAAAGAGCACGGGACCTCGGCCATGGAACGGTCATTTCGTGCGAACGCTGGGAGCGAATGCAGATTCAAACCGATCGCACGATCGACTTCATCCGGCGGCATCGTGACGATCCGTTTTACGTCCGACTGTTTCCCAACGACGTTCACGATGCGCACGTTCCGCTTCCCGGCAGTGCCGATAAATTCAAGCCCGTTTCCGACGATCCCTTTGTTCGCAACTTCTTTGCCGTCCTCGAAGAGATGGACAAACAGATTGGGCGAGTCGTCTCGACGATTGACGAACTGAATCTTGGAAAGAAGACGTTGATCCTCTTCACGAGTGACAACGGACCTACCGACTGGCCAAAGAAATACCTCACCGGGCCACCGGCTGGATTCACAGGTCCGTATCGCGGACGAAAATGGTCGTTGTTCGAAGGCGGCATCCGCATGCCCTTCATCGCACGCTGGACGGGTACGATTCCGGCCGGGATCGAAGACACTTCCAGCGTGATGAGTGCGATCGATGTTTCGCCCACCATCTGTCGCTTTGCTGGAGTTCCGGTTGAAGATGAACTCGACGGTCTGGACCGAAGCGACGTTCTTCTGGGCAAGGCTTCTAAGCGAGCGAAACCTGTGTTCTGGCAATACGGCCATCCTCACGCGATTCTCAAGGGCGGCAAACCCGAACATCAAAGTCCCACATTCGCGATCCGCGATGGCCGCTGGAAGTTCCTGATCAATCCCGATGGCAGCGAAGCTCAGCTATACGATCTTGAAGCGGATGAAGGTGAGTCCGTCAATCTTCTTTCGAAAGATGCAGAACGTGCTGCTGCGATGGCCGATCAAATCTCGGTCTGGGCCGACGACCTCGGGTTTGCTTTTGACCGTGAAGCTCCACTCACCGCGCCCGAACCCACGATCGCAATTCTTGCCAGCAACCAGCTTCTTCGTTTTGTCAATCATGGCGTCGAGGGCGACACTGAATCACTTCAACTGGACGGGAAGTCGTGGCTCGCCCTGCCGGCGTTTCGTGCGCCGAAAGTCGCTGGCGGTCGCTCGCTGCAAATCAAAGGCGCCATTCGTCCTGATTCGCCTTCCGGAGTCATCCTCGCTCACGGCGGCGATCGAGCTGGCTATAGCGTCTACCTCGACAAAGGCCGTTTGTGTTTCGCCACGTGCGTGAACAAGAAACGAACAGTGGTTCGCTCCCCCGATGCGATTGCAGGTTCCGCCAGTTTCGAGGCAAAATGGAATGCCAACGGTGAAGTCTACCTGAAGGTGAACGGCAAGCTCGTTGATAAAGCAAACGCAGGTGTGACCCAGAAAGAACCCGGCGACTCCATTCAGATTGGCGCAGACATGGTCCAGCCAGTCGGAGATTACAAAACCCCGAACCACTTTCATGGCAGCATAGAAAACCTCACGTTCAAATATCCAAACGGGACTTGACGCGGGGCAGGTCTTTGACCGGCCAACAGCATTCAATAAACGGCAGGTTGAAAAACCTGCCCCATACCACCCAACCTCAAAGAACAATATGAAATCTCTTTCGACAATCCTCGTGCTCTACCTTTCGACGATCTCGGTGACAGCAACTGCCCAGAAACCCGCCGCCCCCAACTCATTAATGTGTACGCCAGGCAAGCTGATCTTCTCGGAAGACTTCGACCCTGAGACCGTTTCAGATCGCTGGGGCTTCAAGGCCGATTTTGCACTTCGTGACGGAGCTTTGTTGCGAACGAATGTCGATCCGACCGAAACAAAACGTGTCTTCCTGAAAGATCCGTCCTTCCACAATACGATCATCCAGTTCGACTTCAAGTTGTCAGGGAAGACGACTGACCTGCGGCTGGTGACCGGCAGTGGTGGTGGCTACAACAGCATCACGCAAATCCATCGCGAACACTTTCAGCTCAATACGCCCGTCGATCGAGACGCTGGGATAGTGCCCGCTCAACTTGGCGAATGCGTCCGCCAGCCTCGCCCGGACCAGTGGCAGACGATGACGGTGGAATACTGGGACGACGAAATGGTTGCGCATTTGAACGACAAAGAATTCGTCATCGGCCTACACCCAATCATTGACCGTACTCGCAAATACTTTGCCTTTCAGTTCGATCTGCCGGGCGCATCGGTCGACAACGTGCGAGTCTGGAAAGCGACAGGCCAGCGCGAGAACTGGCAGGAGACTCGCAGCAATCTTGTCGCCATACAAGCGGATCGTGAGCCGGTAAAACGTGATCCCACCGAGGAATACAGAATCGCGTATACCAATCTGATATCTCGTTTGACGCTCAATGACCAGGCTTACCGAGATCTGGTGGCCAAACATGACGAACTTCAAGCTGCTCTTCAGGCCGACTACCCTGATGCATTTCGTTCGCACAAAGAACTGACAAAACTCATCGCGAAGAAGAACCAGCAGCTCAGAGCAGCCGATCCAGAATTCAAACTCATGGAGGTTGCAGTTAACAAAGCACGCCTGGCGGAAGACGCTTACATCCTGTCGACCAGACCGGAACTGGCGCGTCTCAAAGAGGATGGTACAGCGAAGCAGCGTTTCACTTCTGAACTCGGACAGGTTCGCGCCGCGCTGGAAGCGGCCAGTGACAGGCAACTCGCCGATGTCGTTGCAGAAACAGCAAAGCGTCAGGCCGCCCTCGAAGCCCGTTTTCCTGAAGCGTTCAGAAGCGTGGATGCTGCCGTCGAACAGCGCAACACGAAACGCAAGGCCCTGAATGACGACCCCGAGTTCCAGGCCCGCAACAGAGCCGTGGTCGACGCTGGCAGGGCAATCAAGGACTACGAGCAACAGGCGGATCCCAACGTTACCCAACTTGTAGAGGCCGCAAAAGCGTATACCGACTCGCTCAAGTCATCAGAGGTGAAATGAAACTTCGAGCTTCCATCGTCTTCCTGTGCATCGCGGCCGCCTTTGTGCCAGGCTGTGCGTATGCGCAAGCTGAAATAGTAGGTTTTGATCGCGACGTTTATCCGCTGCTGGAGAAACGTTGCAACGGCTGCCATCACGCTGAAGAAGCCGGAGGAGGTCTCGACCTAACGCGTCTGTCGACCATGCTTCGTGGCGGCGACGACCTGGGCCCAGCGATTGTTCCCGGCAAACCTGACGAAAGCCCGCTCATCAAAGTCCTGCACAACAATGTTGCGGACAAGGGCGGCGGCGAATACTTCATGCCGAAGGACGGTGATCCTCTTACCGCACACGAAATCGCTCTTCTGAAGAATTGGATATCCCAAGGCGCGCTGGACGACACGCCAAAGTTTGCTGACGAACAGATCGCGTTCTTTGAAAAGGAAATCCGTCCGATCCTTTTCGAACACTGTTTCAAATGCCATGCCGGCGAAGACGCGGAGAGCGGCCTCCAACTCACGTCCCGGCAAGGCATTGAACGTGTCAACGTGTAATGAGCTCTTCGTTAACCCTGGCTGGCACAACCTGAGCAACGAAGTCACTGGAGAAATCGGTTTCGAATTCAACCTGAAATGCAAAAGCGGAACGAAACTGGTGACGCATCTTGGTCTGTGGGATGACCACGAAACCGACCGAGCGGTGCGCCCCGCTCGCGCAGTCTCGACCGTCGACGAAAGCGACCAGCCTTCCCGATTCCTCACGCAAAGGAATCGACGAGGCCTCAAAGCCCCTCACGTGCTTCGGCTGGATTCAAGCCAACGAACCGAGATCGCGGGTGTTGAAGTCGCGGTAGGAGAAATTGGCGAACTGCACCAAGCGTTTCGATATTTTTTGCTCAAAAAGGCGGTCACCCTCGATCAAAACACGAACTACTTACTCCTCATGTCAACAAGCGTTGCCGACGGCGATCAGTATCACGATCCGGTGTCGTTCGATGGCCTGTCGCCGCTCGTGCATCCCGACGTTCAAATCCGACGTAGCCTGCTCATACGTCCACACGCCAAAGACTACGAAACCAGCATCCCCGCATTCGAAGACCTGAATGATTCCTTTTCCCGCTACCGTGCGCTCGTTGGACCGACTCTTCGTTTCGGATCGTGAAAGATTACATGCAGTCCGAACGAAGTACGCAAGCAGTGAATTCATGAAAATGTGTTGCCCAATAATTGTCGCTACAACGATATGGTTGAGCTGCAGCGCTGCATTCGCGGAACCGCCGCGTGCTACCGACTACTGCCAACGTTTGCAGCAGGAGATTCAAGGAAAAAAACACGGCTTTCTGGCTGGAAACGTCTCCTACTATGTCGGTGGGTTTCATGCGAGTTGGGCATTACAGGAACAGGAAACGCTCGGGCTGACGCATCCATTCCATCACGATCTGCGCAGCCGTGGCGTTGGATTGATCCCCAGCCAAGGCAAAGCCCATGAAGCAACGGGGGTCGGCAACGACTTCTTGGGGTGGGAGTTCTACAAGGATACGCGGGTACTCTATGGCAGCGTCCTAATCGGCGAAAAGATTCATCGCCATCCTGTTCCCAAGAAGATGTTCTGGCGACCTGATCGGATGATCTGTGAATACGAAGTTGACGGAATCCAAGTACGTGAGGAGAAGTACATCGCTGGCAATGACGCTGCCTGCACTTTGATTACGACATCACAACCCGTCACATTGCGGTTCAACGGCCAGAGTTTTTTCGGCCGAAATAGTCTCGCGAGCACGGCAACCATCCGATACGACTCGGACCACAACGCCATCCACATCATCGAAGGTGGCACGACGAAGTGTCAGCCGGAAACCGATCGCGCTGAGCACACCGGCCCGATCATGTATCAGGGAATGAGCACGGTTCTTACTGCGTCACGAGATTTCGAAAGGAATCATCTGTTCACGAAGGGCGACCACGGCGAGTGGCGGTATGAGTTCGATGTGCCATGCGATTCCACCGGCGTCGTCCTGGTTTGGGCAATGCACGATGACGGGCACCAGGCCATCCAGAATGCGATGGCTGTGCTGGGTAGCGAAAGTCGTCAAGACTATCGACCATCCACGGAAACCGAAACTCTTGACGAGCTTCGCTACAGACACGCACGTGACATGATGCTCGCGAAGACGCGAGAGATAAACCGACAGCTCAATGAAGAGATCCCGTGGTTCCGTTGTTCGGATCGAAAGTTTGAAGACATCTACTACTACCTTTGGTCGTTGTACCTGATGTATTACATCGACGTGCAGAGCGGCTGGGAGATGGAACCCCACACGCAGACGGCCGTCAACAATTTCCTCGGCATGCACCGCTATGACGCGACGTTTCAAATCAGAGCCGGCGCGTGGACTGCCAACAAGGCGCAATATGCCTATGGCAACGTGCTGACCTGGAAGCATCTCTTCGCTGCCGGACACTACCAACAGTCGCCCGACGGCGTGATATCGCTAGCCGACAATAAGGGGACGACGTGGCACTCTGGTGTCTATGGAAATGAGCTATCAGAGCATGTTCTCGGTGCGTGGCAGATCTACCAGCACACAGGCGACATCGAATTCCTTCGCGAGTGTTACGAGGGCTACTTCCGCGAGGTCTTCCGCGAGGCGATTGCTCCCTTCTTTTCAAACCATTTTGAGGTCGCCGAAGCCCTAGAAAACATGGCCCGCTTGACTGGCCACGATAATGATGTCGATCACTGGCAACGGCTGGTTCCAAGAAGCGAAGAACAAATTTCAACGTGGTTTCGTCAGCGATGGCAGGCGAACGGCCACAAGGATTTCTTCGGCGGTAGCAAAGACGGAATGCTGATGACGACCGGCTTCTGGCACATGCGTTCAAGGCATTTCCCACGGACATACGCTCTTAAGATGATCCAGTCCTGGGCGTTGAATAGAGATAGGGGGTTCTATGGCGAGGGTGACTTTTTCCCGCTCGCCATGTCGCGACAGTCCATGGCCACATTTGCGTCGGATGTCGACCACTCATTCGGTTATACCCCGGACACCGCGTATTTCACGCTCGACGGTATGTTCCGTCAGCGACTGGGCGACCCGGCTTGGCGACTGACACTGAATCATCTGCAAAACTACAATTTTCATTCCAAGTGGAGTATCCCGGTCGCGCCGGAAGCCTATACACGCAGCGGCAAGCTTTTCGGCGATCAGTATTCAAATTTCAATGCCGGCAAACTGCTGTTGTACCTTGAAGGGATTGCGGGGCTTGAGTACTCCATTCCCGACAGCACGCTCACCATACATGACACGATGCCCTGCGACTGGGAATGGATGGAAGTCCGCCCGCCCATCCGGATGCCAGGCGAACAAAGGAGTCGTTGGCCGATGATTCGGTATGAACGATCGCAGAACCAAAGTAAGATTACCAAGTCGATTCGCGTCACGGACTGCCCGATGCGAGTGGTG
>JADHNX010000045.1 GCA_016779365.1 Planctomycetaceae bacterium | reverse complement strand
CAGGTGTGTCTGCAGAGTCTTGGTGAGCATCTCCGACGATTCGTCAACTGGCGGTACGACGAAGAGATTCCACTCGAAGAAATGGCTGCTCGCAGCGGTCGCTCCGTTGCGGCTGTGAAGAAGCAGCTTTGGAAGATCAGACAATCGCTTCAACAATGCGTCGAAACCCGCATGGCGGAAGCCGAAGGGGGGGCGTCGTGAGTGCTCAGGAACGATTTGCCGAGTTGTGGACCGACTATCTGGAAGGCGAACTGGACGAGTCGGGCGTCGCGGAACTGCGAGCACTACTCGCCTCGGACGCGAGTCTGCTGAAGCTCGCCGCCGACCTGTATCAGACGCATCGTCTGTTGGCGCTGGTCGTCGAGGAATCACCGGCGCGGCAGGACGAATTCGTTCGCGAAGTGCTGTCCCGCCTGCCGGAAGATGCGGATCAATTCGTCAGCGGTGTGATGGCGAACGTGGAGCGACTCGCCAGTCCCGCAGAGCCATTGCGAGAGGATGAATCGTCGCAGCCGGCGGCGTCCGGTCGGATGCGAGTCGCGATCGCGATCGTCACGACTGCGGTTGCTGTGGTGTTGTTGATCGCTGTCGCGCCGTTGATCCTGCGCGAAGTCAACGATGCGGGCTCGCAGCAGGCAGGCGCTCCGGAAGACGGCGTCCCGCAGCCACAGCAGGTTGTTGAAAACCATGCCCAACGGCGCGACGCATCCGGCGACGTCATTCTTACTCAGGCGGCAGGGGCGGAGCTGTTTGGTGAATTTCTACCGCCGGTTGGTGAGTCGCTCGAATTCGGCCATGAATACGCGCTCGTCGCCGGGCTGATCGAAATGCGTTTTCCGGACGGGGCCACAGTCATTCTGGAAGCTCCGAGTGTGATTGAAATCACCGGCCGCGAGCGTCTGTTACTGAGCGCTGGCAACTGCAGCGTTCATGCGCCGGCGGGGGCGGAAGGCTTTCAGGTGGAAACGCCGCAGACGGAGATTACTGACCTCGGCACACGTTTCTCGGTCTCCGTCAGCGAAGTCGGTGAGACCGACGTGCAGGTTGTCGAAGGGCTCGCGGAAGTCGTCGCGACACGCGATCAGTCGGCAAAGCCGATTCGGCTCTCGGAACGCGAGGCCCGACGCTTCAACACGGACGTTGGATCAAGGCCGCAGTCGCTGAAGTTCAATGCGGACGATTATCGCAGCGAGCTGCCGGATCGAGTCGTCACCTATGAAGTGACCACGACAGACGAGGGCTATGCCTGGGATCTGCAGAGCGTGACCGTCCAGCGCGATGGCCTCATTCAGACATTCCCGGTCGATGCCCTCATTGGTGTAAAGGTCATCCACTTCCGCGCCGGTAAGAACAGCGCCAACGTCACCGTCCCGGTTGGCTCGAATGGAGATCGGCTGGCGGGACTGGAGTCGGACACACTGCTGCACACGGGCGTCATCAATCCCGGCGGTTCGAAGGAACCACTGCGTATCGACCCCGTCCTGTCCGGCGGCGAGTCGACTCCCGGGATGGCGCTGCGGTTTCACAAACCCGTTGTGAATCGTCCCGGTCCGGATGTCGTGTTCTTCGAGCTGCAGAGCGTCACCAATCCGCTTGAGGGAGACAGCTTTCACGTCAGTCCGCTGCAGTTCGAAGACGGACTTCGTTCACTGACCGTCCGGCGCTACGACATCACGCTGACATCACGGGAAGCCCGTCTGCTGCCGGATATTGATCTGCTCTACTTTTCGGAGCCGCCGGTTTCACGCGAGTCGCTCATCACCGGGACTGTCGAACGACGACTGCAGACGCTCCGGTTCCGCGCGCTGGCCGTCGGGATCGACCTGTCTGATCTGGGGTATGACGACGGAGCGACCGTCGAGGGACTGTTCTTTCAGGATACGCTCGACGACAGCGATGTGGTCGACCCGGTTTTTGTCGGTGGTCTGCCGGCGGTGGAATAGAGCGCAGGCTGGATTTGAATAGCGATTGATGAATGGTGATTTGTGATTTGCGAAGTAGACGGAGAAGGAAGAACGAATCACGAGCGATTGCCTTCTGAAATGACAAATCAACAATCATCAATCGCTATTCCCGTCTCTATTTGAATAGCGATTGATGAATGGTGATGTTTGATTTGCGAAGTAACGGAGAAGTAAGAATGAAGCACGAGTGCCGGCCCTCGGAAATCACAAATCAACAATCATCAATCGCTATTCGCGTCTGTCTCCTCAGCCTGATCATTCTGCCCGCGATGGCGATGGCCGATGATGCGACCGACGTCGAGCAGCTCAAGTTCTTCGAGTCACAAGTGCGACCACTGCTGGCTTCGAAGTGTGTGTCTTGTCACGGGGCGGAGAAACAAAAGGGCGAGTTGCGGCTCGATTCGCGAGCCGCGGTGCTCAAGGGAGGCGAAAGTGGTCCGGCTGTTGTGCCTGGCAGACCGGAAGAAAGCCTGCTGATTGAGGCCATCAATTACGACTCGTTCGAGATGCCGCCGGCAGGGCAGTTGAGCAAAGAGTCAATCGACGTGCTGACTCGCTGGGTGCGGATGGGCGCGCCGTGGCCCGATGGGAAATCGCATCTCATTCGCCATTCGGACAAGACATTCACCGACGAAGATCGCAAGTGGTGGGCGATTCAGCCGGTTCGCGAACCCGACGTGCCGGACGCTGGAATCGACTGGGCACGTAACGAAGTCGATCGGTTTGTCGCGGCGAAACTGGCGGATGTCGGTCTCGAACCCGCGGGCGAGGCGGATCGATACGAACTCGTACGACGGGCGTATTTCGATCTGCACGGCCTGCCGCCGACTCCGGAACAGATCGAAGCCTTTGTCAAAGACGATCGTCCGGATGCCTGGCCACGATTGATCAGAGAACTGCTGGCGAGTCCGCGTTATGGCGAACGCTGGGCGCAGCACTGGCTTGATGTCGTCCGGTATGCCGACAGCGATGGCTACCGCGAAGACCGATTCCGCCCGGATGCCCGAGCGTTCCGCGACTATGTCATCCGCTCGCTGAACAACGACAAGCCGTACGACCAGTTCGTCCGCGAACATCTGGCGGGCGACGAGATTGATCCGTCTGATCCCGACGTCTTCATCGGCACGGCGTTTCTGCGTCACGGAGTTTATGAATGGAATCAGCGCGACACGCGGATGCAGTGGGAATTGATCACACATGAAATGACACGCGTGACCGGCGAAGCGTTTCTGGGAATCGGGATCGGGTGCGCTCAGTGCCACGACCACAAGTTCGATCCCATTCTGCAAAAGGATTACTTCGGTCTGCAGGCGTTCCTCTCGTCTGTCGCATGGCCGATCGATCGACCGCTGGCGACTCCCGACCAGATTGCGGCGTATCAGACGAAACTGCAGAAGTGGGAAGAGGCCACGCGGGCGATCCGGGACGAAATGGACAGCCTGTTCGGGGCCGCGATCGAGACCCGGATCCGCAACCTCATCAGGCAGTTCCCCGAAGACATCCAGGCGATCTACGACAAGCCCGATGCCGAAAAGTCGACGCTGGAAAAGCAGTGGTCCTACCTGGTGTGGCGTCAGACGCTGCGCGAGGAGCAGAACTTCAATCGAGCCAGTGCGCTCAAGCAGTCGCCCGACAAGTTGAAGCGATATGAAGAACTGCAGGCCGCACTGAAGGAGTTCGACGCCATCAAACCGGCTCCGCTTCCGACGGGGTTTATTGCCACTGATATTGGTACTCAACCGGCGGAGACATTCCTGCGAACGCGAACAACAACGGAACGAGTCGAGCCGGCCTTTCTGACGTTGTTCAACGCGGGCGCTCCGGAGATCGCTCCGACCGCGACAACGACCGGTCGTCGCACCGCACTCGCCAACTGGATCGCACGAGCGGACAACCCGCTGTCGACACGAGTGATCGTCAATCGAATCTGGCAAAGACACTTCGGTCGCGGCATCGTCCCGACTCCGAACGACTTCGGCCGACTGGGCGAAGCGCCGAGCCATCCTGAATTGCTGGACTGGTTGGCGCGACGGTTTCTTGAGTCCGGTTGGAAACTGAAACCGCTGCATGAGCTGATCATGAACAGCGCCACGTACCGACAGACGTCGCGACGCGAGCCCCGTAGCCTGACTCTCCGAGTCGGGTTAGAAGAGTCTCGACTCGGAGAGTCGAGCTACGAAGAGTCTCGACTCGGAGAGTCGGGCGACGAAGAGTCTCGACTCGGAGAGTCGGGCGACGAAGAGTCTCGACTCGGAGAGTCGGGCGACGAAGAGTCTCGACTCGGAGAGTCGAGCTACGGAGAGTCGAGCGACGACGTCGATCCCACTAACCGCCTGCTCTGGCGGTTTCCGCCGCAACGTCTGGACGCCGAACAGGTGCGGGATGCGATGCTCTCTGTCTCAGGTGAACTCCAGCACCGCGACGGTGGAGCTTCGGTCGACGGCGCGACGCCGTATCGCAGTGTCTATGTGAAGAGAATGAGGAACAGTCCGGACGAACTGCTGTGCGGGTTTGATGCACCGCTGTGTTTTGAGTCCGCCCCCGATCGAATCGCGACGACGACTCCCGTTCAGTCCCTGTTGCTCGTCAATGGCAAGTGGACGCTGGACCGCTCGCGAGCCTTCGCAAAACGACTGCTTGCGGGAAAGGCACAACTGACGGCGGACGACGTCCGTCAAGCCTGGCGACTGGTGTTCGGTCGAAGTGCGAGTGACGACGAAGTCTCGGAGGCACTGGCGTTTGTTCGCGAGCAAGCGGAGTCCATCACAGAGCCAGTGGTCGTCGACAAGTTTGCTGGCGAGACGGGACTGCGGCCCGTGACGCAGCATTTCGAGGTTGTGAAGAAAGTCGCCCTTGGAGAGAAGACTCTGTGGATTCAGCCGGACAGCCGCTTCGAACGTCTGCACGTGAAAAACGCGGATGGCTTTGGCGATCAGTTCACCGTCGAAGCGGTCACCATTCTTGATCGCGTCTATCCCGATGCCACAGCCAACACGCTGCTCTCACGCTGGAACGGCGACCTCAAAACCGACGGCTGGAAGATCTGTGTCACCAGCGAGAAGTCAGCATTCCAGCCACGCAACTTTGTCGTGGCTCTGGTGGGGCAAACGAGTAGCGGACAAACGAAGTATGAAGTCGTCGCGTCCGGTCTGCGTTATCCGCTGAACAAGCCGGTTTATCTTGCCGCCGCGATTTCAGCGACACCGACAAAAGACGACCCCGCCTCCGGGTTGGTGACGTTCTATCTGCAGGACTTATCCGACCCGAATTCCGAGCTGCAGGTCTCGACGGTAAAGACCGCGATCATTGGTGGAATTCAGAATCCGGCCATGAAGATCATCGCCGGCGGTCGCGATTCGAAGTCGCATCTGTGGGATGGCCAGTTCGCCCGTTTGACCGTAAGTCGCGGCGCGCTGCCTCGCGAACAGCTTCTTATCGGCGACGAATCTGACAAAGCCGTTCGCATCCTCGACTGGACATTCAACGGCGACGACGGCGAACACCCCGCGTCCGAGACCGTCTGGTTACGACCGACTCCGCCGACAGCAAACTCCGCAGCATCCGCAAAGACACTCGGGGCGATCACCGACTTCTGTCACGCCCTCTTTAATTCCAACGAGTTTTTATACCTGCATTAGCACAACTCGTTTAACGGCAAGCCGAAGGCGTCAGCGCTTGCCTGAACGCAGTCACCTTCGGCTTGCCGTTAAACGACCAATATCAAGACGACTGCACCGCGAGTTGAGACCTTCGCGGCAAGAGGATGCAAATGAATCACCGTCACAAATTCACACATCAAACATCCCGCCGGGACTTTCTCTGCCGGGCCGGTGGTGGCTTCGGAGCGCTGGCCTATGCGGCACTGTCCGGTGAGTCACTGTCTGGTGAATCGCTGTTCGCCGCAGATTCTGAGAATCCGGCAGCCGTAAAGATCCCGCACCGGTTCGGTCGCGCGAAGCACATTATCTGGCTCTTTATGGAAGGAGGTCCAAGTCATTTGGACCTGTTCGATTATAAGCCGGAGGTCAACCGTCTGGCCGGACAGAAGCTGCCCGAGAGCTTTCCGCGACCGGTCACGGCGATGGGCGAGGCGAACTCGCCGATTCTCGAATGCAAACGCAAATGGTCGCAGTGTGGAGACAGCGGCCTGTGGATCTCGGACTGGCTGCCGCACCATCACGCGATTGCCGATGAGCTGTGTGTGATTCGGTCGTGCGTGGCGGATGGGATCACGCACGCGAATGGCGTCTGTCAGATGAATACCGGCGCCCTGTTCGGCGGCAGGCCGTCGTTGGGAGCGTGGGTGTCGTACGGGCTTGGTTCGAGCAGTAAGAGTCTGCCGGACTTCGTCGTGATGAAGGACAGCAATGCGATGGTCGTCAACGGAGTCCGTGCGTGGGGTTCCGGATTCATGCCGTCCAGCCATCAGGGCGTGCTGTTCGAAGGTGGAGACGAGCCGCTCCGGAATCTCAATAACCCGAACGGCGTTTCTGATGTGCAGCAGGAACGAAAGCTCGCGTTTATCAACCGGCTGAATCGGCGACATCACACGGGACGGGAATCGAACACAGAACTGGAAGCCCGCATTCGCAGCTATGAACTCGCCGCGCGGATGCAGGCCGACGCTCCCGAAGCGATCGATCTGGAACACGAACCGGAGCACATCACAAAGCTGTACGGCATGGATCAGGCCGAGACCGAAGTCTACGGACGGCAGTGCCTGCTGGCCCGACGGCTTGTCGAGCGCGGCGTGCGTTTCATCCAGCTCTATTCGGGGGCCGGCAGCAAGTGGGACAGTCACACCAACATCGAAGGGAATCACTCGCGGCTGTGCAAAGGCGTCGACAAACCGATCGCGGGGCTGATCGCTGATCTGAAGCAGCGCGGGCTGCTCGACGAAACCCTGGTCATCTGGGGCGGCGAATTCGGACGCACTCCAATGAGCGAAAAAGGAAACGGCCGCGACCACAACCCGACCGGCTTCACGATGTGGATGGCTGGCGGCGGAGTAAAAGCCGGACAAACGATCGGCGCGACCGACGACCTCGGCCTGTACGCCGTCGAAGACAAACTGCACGTGCATGACATCCACGCCACGATCATGGGCCTGCTTGGTCTCGATCACACCAAAGTTGTCTACATGCACAAGGGCCGCCCGGAACTGGTTGATCTGAACGAAGGAGATTTCTTCGCGGAGATCATGGAGACGTGAGATGCCGGAAGAAGGAAGAGAAACAAAGGAATGGCGATTGTTGATTTTTGATTCCTGATCTCAGAGGGACTGCCGTCGTCGCGTGTATCCTCTTCCCTTCGAGAATCACAAATCACGGATCATCAATCGCTATTCAAGAATACTGCATGGAGCCTCCAGACTTATGAACGCATTGCTACTTACCCTCGCGCTCATCGCGGCTGGCGATCCAGCGCCCGTCGCACGTTGGGACTTCGGCACGGAGGAAACCGCTCCACTGGTCGCCCAGGGCAACGTGCAGCGCGATCAGGCCGGGCCTCGGCCGCCCGAGTTTCCCGACATGTCTGCGGACAACACGGCTGTGCGAGTTGACGCTGGCGCATACCTGTCTGTTGTCGACACCGGGGCAGACAGCGATTTCGACTTTACCAACGGCGATGCCATCACCATGGAAGCGTGGGTGAACCCGTCGGTCCTGCGTGAAGGTCAGGTTGGATATGTCATTGGCAAAGGTCGCACCGGTTCGCCGAAGTTCGCTCGCGATAATCAAAACTGGTCGTTGCGAGTGGTTGGGGGAAAGAACCAGGCCAGGCTCAGTTTCCTGTTTGCCACAAAGCTGACCAGCAGCGAAGCACACTGGCATCGCTGGGATTCGAAGCTTGGTTTTCCTGTTGGCACCGGGTGGCATCACATTGCCATCGCGTATCGATTCGGAGAACCCGACTCGATGCGCGGCTGGGTGAATGGCGAGCCGACCGACGGAACCTGGAGCTATGGTGGTAAGACAAAGGAAGCTCCGGTCGTCGATGATGATGAGATTCGTATTGGTAACGGCTTTGAAGGCTTGCTCGACGGGATCGCTCTTCACCGCACACTGCTGGACGACAAAACCATTGCTGCGCGATTTCGTCGCGTCGGTGAACCTCGCATCGTCAAGGCGCAGCCGGAAGTCATGCCTGAGCTGGCCGACGTTCCTGACGGTCGCGTGCTGCTGCAGTTGTCCGCCGGCTTGCCCGCGCACGATCGCTGGTTGAACGAACGCGAGCAGTGGCCTGCCGAGTCTGCTCGCTGGATCGGCGACTCGTTTCTGTTGCCTCGCATCCCGTTGCAGTACGACGCCTGGGGAATCCGGTCCGCCTGGAACGCTCCTGTGTTGCTGCGAATGGCAGGCGATGTGGAACTCCCGGCAGGCCGGCATCGCATCCTGCTGCGGGCTCGCGCGCTGGGCCGCTTGTGGATCGATGGCAAGGTCGTCGCGCGAACCGAGCCGGTCACAAAGCGACCGCCCGATGGTGAAGAACCTGTCACGCCTGTCGCCGAACCGCCTCTGCCTGGTGCGAGAGTTCACGGTTATCACCAGCAGGAAGTGTTTGGCGAGGTAACGATTGAAGCTGGCGCGACCGGCAGGTCGCGCGTGGTACTGGAACTAGTTGTTGGCGGCAAAGGGCACCGCACAGAGACGGGTGAAGTCTGTGTGGCGATGCTGTCGGCGGATGGCAGGATGTACGAACTGCTTCGCCCCGGTTCGGCTCGATTGCCTCTGACGGATGCGGCCGTCGAGCCGGCTCTCTTCCGGATCGAGAAATCGCTGGCTCAGTTTGACGATCAACGACGTCGTAGCGCAGCCGCTTCTGAGGATGACTTCTGGCACAGACGTCATGAATTCGCGCGGGAATGGGCGAACGAAACCCTGGTGCCGACACCGCGAGGTGGGGAGCATCCCATCGATGCTTTCATCCAGTCGAAGATCGAACGCGCCGTTGCCGCGTCAAAGGCTGCTGACACAAGTCAGAGCGAACACTTTTATGGCAAGGTTCTACCGATCCTCCGTGAACACTGTTTTCGTTGTCACGGAGAAAAGGACAAGGGCGGTCTGAAGCTGGATTCGCGTGAAGCCGCGCTGAAAGCGGGGGACTCGGAGATTCCCGCCGTCGTGCCGGGAGATCTCGATGCCAGCGAACTGATCGTCCGAGTTCGAAGTGGTGACATGCCGCCTACGGAGGAAGGTCTGCCCGGCGATCAGATTGCACTGCTGGAGCAATGGGTGAAAGACGGAGCCCCGTGGCCTGCGGCACCGCTTGCAGCCGAGGACGTAGCCCTCTCGCCAGTGATCGACGACCAGGCATTCCTGCGGCGGATCTATCTCGACACGATCGGCATCCCGCCTTCGGAAGCTGAAGCGCGAGTGTTTCCTGGAAAGTCGCCTTTCCCGCCGCAGGAGCTGGCCGACGCTCAGTCGCAGCTTTCGCATAGTGAAAGACGACTGACACTCATCAACAAGCTGCTCCAGGATGAACGCTTCGCCGACGGTTGGATGAGCTTCTGGCTCGATCTGCTCGCCGAGAACCCGACGTTGTTGAACCAGTCGATGGGCAGCACCGGACCGTTCCGCTGGTTTCTGCATGACTCTCTGCGCGACAACAAGCCGCTTGACCGCATGGTGACCGAGCTGCTGTTAATGCGGGGCGGAGCAGCCGAAGGCGGTAGCGCGGGATTCGCAATGGCGGCCGAAAACGATGCTCCGCTGGCTGCCAAGGGACACATTGTCGCGTCGGCGTTTCTTGGTATCGAACTGCAATGTGCCCGCTGTCACGACTCGCCGTATCACAGCACCACGCAGCAGGATCTCTACTCGCTCGCCGCGATGTTCAGCCGGACTCCGGTTACCGTTCCGCAGACCAGCCGGGTTCCCGCGGCGTTCTTCGAGAACCAGCAGGTCCGCAAGTCGCTTATCCAGGTCACGCTCGAAGCGAATCAGGCGGTACGTCCCGAATGGCCGTTCGCATCGGTCACGGGCGTGTCGGACGGGCCGGAGATTGACCGGCTGATGCACGATCCGGCCGATACGCGCGAACGACTCGCCGCACTGCTGACCGCTCCGCAGAACTCGCGATTCTCCCGAGTAATCGTCAATCGCATCTGGCAGCGATTGATGGGAGCGGGTCTGGTGGAACCGGTTCACGATTGGGAAGGCCGCAACGCCAGCCACCCGCAGTTGCTCGACTGGCTTGCCCGCGAATTGATGACCCACAATTACGACCTGCGTCATGTGGTGCGACTGATTGTCTCGTCGGAGACGTACCAGCGAGCAGCGCTGGGCAACAATTCAGAAGCGTCAGCCACGATGCGTTTCTTCAACGCTCCGGAACGTCGTCGTCTGACCGCCGAACAGATCGTCGATTCGCTGCACGTCTCGATGGGTCGGCCGTTCGACGTCGAGGAACTAACTTTTGTGCATGACGGGCGGCGGGAACTGGGACAGCGACAGACCTTGGGAGAACCAACGCGAGCATGGATGTTTGGTGACCTGAAGAACGAGCGTGACCGTCCAAGTCTGTCGCTTCCGAAGGCCCGCGCGGTTGTCGATGTGCTGGAAGCCTTCGGCTGGACCGGAGCCCGGCAGATGCCCATCACCGAGCGTGAAGCTGATCCCAACGTCCTGCAGCCAGGCGTGCTCGCCAACGGCACACTGACGACCACGCTGACACGAGCGGCGTATCAAAGCGAGATGGCGAAGCTTGCGATCGCGGCCCAATCGCCGGAGTCGCTGATTGACTCGTTGTTTCTGCGAATCTACAGCCGACTTCCCCAACCGGATGAGAGAGCGGCGTTTGCCGACACGCTGCGTCAGGGATTCGACGAGCGGCTTCTTCCGGCTGACCGGATCGCTCGCGTGGAAGAGTTTCCGCCGCTGCCTCAGGTCACGTGGTTCAATCACGCGAGACCGAAAGCGAACGAGATCCAGCTGGAACTCGAACGCCGCGTCCAGACCGGCCCGCCGCCGGACCCTCGTCTTTCGCCCGACTGGCGAGCTGCATTCGAGGGCGCTCTCTGGAGTCTGGTCAATCACCGTGAATTTGTCTGGATGCCGTAACCTGAGAGCATTTGAATGATTAATGAGAATTGGAGATTGAAGAATGGAAAATGAATATGCAGAGCGTGGAGCGGGCCATTTTCCATTCTCCAGTTTCCATTACCCAATAATCATTCTCTGTCAGCACTAACCAAACCATAACTCGGACGAGCCAGAACCAAAGAAGTCTGACGCAAAGAAGCACAGTCATCATGGCCTTTGCGTCTTCGCGTGAGTATTCGTCCCGATTTTCTGACCAACCTGCGCAGGCTTTTCATGACTTCCAAACATCCCACCACACGCCGAAACTTTCTCGCCACAGGCGCAGCCGCTGGTTGTGGCCTTGGTCTGCCACAACTTGCCGGCGCTGATGACAAGGTCAAAGGCAAGCTCACGAAAGGCACGGCAGAGCACGTGATCTCGATCTGGCTTGGAGGAGGAATGAGCCAGGCGGACACGTTCGATCCAAAAAGAAAAGGCGATCCGAAGAAGAAGCTGGCCGGGTCTTATTACGAGTCGATCGCGACGGCGGTTCCTGGCGTGCGAGTCTGCGAACATCTGCCGAAGCTCGCGCCGCTGATGGATCGCGTCACTGCCGTGCGCAGCGTGCATCACGAAGTGATCGACGAACACGCTGCGGCGACCAATCGTATGCATACCGGGCGGCCCATCAGTGGAACGATCACCTATCCATCGCTTGGTTCGATCATTGCACACGAACGCGGAGCGGCTGCCGCCGGTGCTCCGGCGTACGTATTGATTGGCTATCCAAACGTAACGCGCGGCCCGGGATTCCTCGGCACGCGCGACAGCTATCTGTATTTGACCGACACGAGTCGAGGCCCGGCCGGGCTGACTCGTCCGGACGGGATCACACCGCAGCAGCAGTCCCAGCGTGAAGCGTTACTGGCTGTCCTGAAACGCAACGCCGATCCGACAGCCGATCAGCGATTGCTCGATTACGACGCGGCGATTGAGCAAAGCTTGAAGCTGAGCGGCCCCGACTTCATGAGCGTGTTTCAGCTCGATCGGGAGCCTGCCGAACTGCGAAGTCGCTACGGCGGCGAATTCGGCCAGCGCTGCCTGCTCAGCCGCCGATTGATTGAGCGGGGCGTGCGGTTCATCGAAGTATCCCACAACCTGAACTTCCTGAACGGCATCGGCTGGGATGTTCACAACGAAGGCATTCTGAATCAGCACAAACTGATTCAGGAACTGGACTCAGCGCTCACCTCGCTGCTGATGGATCTGGAAGAGAAGCGGATGCTCGATAAAACGCTGATCGTCATCACCACCGAATTCGGTCGACCGCCCGAATTCGACAGCGGCGGCGGACGCGGCCATCAAGGCACGGCCTTCAGTTGCGTCCTCGCTGGCGGCGGCCTGTCGCACTGCGGAGCGTGGGGCGAAACCGACGAGATCGCCAAAAAGTCCGTCGCGAATCCCGTCAGCGTGCCCGACTTCTTCGCCACAATCTGCGCTGCGGTTGGCATCGACTACCACAAGAACCTGTACGACGGCGACCGCCCTGTTCCTGTTACTGATATGGGGCAGCCAATTGGGAAACTCCTTGCATGACGAACATCGTGGCAGCGACAGCTCAACTGGACGGTCGACCGCTACGGTCGCACTACCAAGGAGAATGTGTAGACGCCGGTTAGAAAACGTAGCGCCGGGCGATCGAAAAACGGGGCGCTGTTGTTGTGGTGGGGACCGATGTGGTGGCGTGTGGTCGGTCCGGCGAGGTCTCTTTTGAGTTATTTCGTCTGGTGGCTGCTCTTGCTTGAGCGTTTTGTCTGGCAAGTCTTTGCATCCCGCAGACGGTAGCTTTCGCCACCGGCTTCGAGGATGTGGCAGCGGTGTGTGAGGTGGTCGAGAGTGGCTCCGGTCGTTCGCTGCCGAGCACTTCGGTCCAGTTTTCGAACGGCGAAACGCAATGCATCTGAGGACTGCTCTGGAGCGGTGTGAAAAGAGTGCAGAGCGGGCTCGTCGAATTCGCTCGTGATTCTGGCGATGAATGGCTGGACGGCTCTTGCGGTCGCGATGGCCACCGGTCTGTCGCGGCGTGTCTGCCAGGAATGGGTGGCTCGGTTTAATCAGTCGGGTCTGAGCGGTCTGGATGATCGCCGCGGACGTGTATCGCGATCCCCACTGAAGTCCGAGCAGGAAGTCGCGGTCCGCCAGCGGATTGAATCGGGGCCGACGGAAGTCGATCAGGTGTGTTCACTGCGAGGCAAAGATTTCCAGCGAATCCTGTCTGTCAGTTTGCGGGTTAAAACCGGCCACGTTTTCGCGGGTTAGAATCGGCCAGTGTTCTTGAGGTTTGTGGGTTATTTACTGGTGTTCTTCGTGGCTTTTGTGTTGCGACCCGGTTTGCGGGTTTGGCCGGTTTTG
>JADHNX010000044.1 GCA_016779365.1 Planctomycetaceae bacterium | reverse complement strand
TGATGGCGGAACTGTTCGGTCGCGCGACTGGCTGCTCGCGCGGACGCGGCGGATCGATGCACCTGTTCTCGCCGGAGATCGGCATGATGGGAACCAGCGGCATCGTCGGGCCGTGCATCCTGCAGGCCTGCGGCGGCGGATACAGTTCGAAGCTCATGAAATCCGGTGGTGTTGCCGTGGCATTCTTTGGGGACGGCGCTGTCAACAACGGCGCATTTCACGAAGGCCTGAATATGGCCGCCATCTGGAAGTTGCCGGTTCTGTTCGTCTGTGAGAACAACCAGTTCGCCACCGAAGTCCCGTTCGCCTATTCCAGCGGCATTCCCGACGTCGGGCGGCGAGCGGCCAACTACGGTCTGCCAGGATTTGAGGTCGATGGCAACGACGTTCTCGCTGTGACCGAGGTCGCTCGCGAGGCGGTGGCCCGCGCGAGATCCGGCGGTGGCCCGACGCTCATCGAATGCAAAACGTATCGCACGCGAGCCCACGCCGAAGGAATGGGCGACTTTACTTATCGCACGCGTGAAGAGGTCGAACAGTGGAAGCAACGCTGCCCAATTGAGTCGCTGCGGCACCGAATGTTGACGGAGTTTGATATCGCTGAAAGTCAGATTGATGCCATCGAGACGGAAGTTGCGACGCTTGTCGCCGAGGCGCGGCAGTTTGCCGAATCCAGCCCGCTACCGGATGCATCGACCGCAACGGAGCATGTCTACTCGCCGGTTCGCGCCGTCGCTCAGCGCGGGGAACCGCTGCGAGATCAAGCGACGGAAACGCGTGAGATCAGCTTTTCCCAGGCGACTCACGAGGCGCTCGCCGAGGAGATGGCCGTCAACCAGCGGATCTTCGTCATGGGTGAGGGCATTGGAATTCGCGGCGGCAACTTCAACACGACGGCCGGACTGTACGAACTCTACGGCCCCGAGCGACTGTGTGACACGCCGATTTCCGAACGCGGTTTCGTGGGGCTCGCGGGCGGTGCGGCGATGACAGGCACTCGGCCCGTGGTCGACTTCATGTTTGCCGACTTCATCCTGGACTCCGTCGGCGAGATCGTGAATCAGATCGCCAAAATGCAATTCATGTCGAGCGGACGATTGAAGATGCCGGTGTTGTTGCGAGGTTGCATCGGGATCGGCCATTCGGCGGCCACGCATCATTCCGGCAGTTACTACGCGATGTACGCGCAGGTCCCGGGTCTGCGAGTGGTTGTGCCGTCGAATGCTTACGACGCCAAGGGGTTGATGAAACACGCTCTGCGTGGCGACGACCCGGTGATGTTCCTTGAACATCGCGAAATCCTGACGATGAAACGGCACGTCCCGCAGGATGATTACGAAATTGAGTTTGGTCGCGCGGCCATTGTCCGACAAGGGCGAGACGTCACGGTGGTGGCGCTGGCCCGCATGGTGCACCTTGCACTGTCAGTCTGTGAGGAACTCGAACGCGAAGGGATCTCAGTGGAAGTGATTGACCCGCGTACGGTCGCTCCGCTCGACACGGAATCAATTCTTCAATCGGTTGCCAGGACCGGGCGATTGCTCATTGTGGATGAACCGCCATCGCCGTGCGGGTTCGCGGCCGAGATCGCGGCGCAGGTCACGGACGCCGGCTTCAACGACCTGGACGCTCCGATCCGCCGCCTGACCGGGGCCTTCACGCCGACTCCGTACAGCCCGCCGCTGGAAGCCGCCACAGTGCCCTCCGCCGCTGCCATCGCCGACGCGATCCGCTCGTTGGTGAAGGAGTAATCATGGCCTTCGAAATCACAATTCCACGTTTGGGCTGGTCGATGGAGGAAGGCACTTTCTCCGGTTGGCTGAAGCAGGATGGCGACACGATTCAATGCGGTGATCCGCTCTTCGAACTGGAAGGAGAGAAGGCGATTCAGGAGATCGAAGCCGTCGACGCTGGCATCTTACGAATCCCTGCGAACGGTCCTCAGCCGGGCAGCATGGTCAAAGTCGGAGCCGTTGTCGGATATCTCGTCGCGGAAGGCGAGTCGCTGCCTGTCGGTCAAACACCGGACGCATCGGCGATCGTTTCAGGAAATCAGGAGCTTTCAGAAGGAACTCCTTCGCTTCCAACTGAGACAGTCGCCGTGGACGCCGCGTTGCCGCCCGCAGCAGGTCCCTCAGTTCGACGCTTGGCGAGAGAATCCGGAGTCGCTCTCGACCAGGTCGAAGGAACCGGGCGCGGTGGACGCATCCTTGCCGAAGACATCGAGCGTGTGAGTTCACAACCGCTACCGAGTCCGCTGCCACCGGTCGCCAGCCCTCGTGCGCGACGAGTCGCTGCTGAACTGGAGATTGACTGGACACAGCTCACAGGCACCGGCGCGGGAGGACGAATTCGGGAGCAGGATGTTCTTGCTGCGCGTCGTGCGCCTGCTGCAGGACGACGCATTCCGCTGACCAGCCGACGTAAAGTGATTGCCCAACGCATGGTCGCCAGTCGACAGCAAACGGTGCCCGTCACGCTGACGACAAAAGCGGATGCCACAAATCTTGTAAACCTGCGAGAGCAGTTCAAAACCACCAAAGGTGAATCGCCGATTCCTGGCTATCAGGACATCATCACGAAGCTGGTCGCCAGGGTACTTGGGCGACATCCTCTGCTGGCCGGTCGCTGGGAGGAAGACGCGATTGTGTTGCCCGCCGAGAACGAACTGCATCTTGGCATGGCCGTTGACACGGACGACGGTCTGCTTGTCCCGGTCCTTCGCAACGTGGGACAATCGTCGTTGATCGAGGTGGCTGCGAAGTCACGCCAGCTCGTCGGTCAGGCGCGCGCCGGAAAACTCACTGCCGCCGACATGCAGGGCTCCGTCTTCACGATCACCAATCTGGGCGCTTTCGGGATCGACTCCTTCACACCGATCATCAACGTTCCCGAAACGGCAATCCTTGGGCTTGGGGCCATTCGCCGCGAACCAGTCGCACTCGACGACGGCGGCATCGTCTCCCGGCATCAACTCACCCTCAGCCTGACCTTCGACCACCGCATCCTCGACGGCGCCCCCGCCGCCCGCTTCCTTCAGGACATCGCCACCGCTATCGCCAATCCATCAGCAGCATTGTTAAGTTGAAACAAAGTAGCAGGCACGCTCCGCCGTGCCGTTCGCCCGCAAAGTTCTGAACAATTCGTTCGTGTGGCGGACGGCACACGGAGTGTGCCTGCTACGTTAACACTCACGTCAGGATCTCCTTGATCGCGTGACCATGCACATCGGTCAGACGGCGGTCGAGGCCATTGTGGTACCACGTGAGTTTCTCGTGCTCGAAGCCGAGCAGGTGCAGCACCGTCGCGTAGAAGTCCCAGACGGTGGTGGGATTCACTGCGGCGCGACGGCCGAATTCGTCAGTCGCGCCGTAGCTGACTCCGCCTTTCACGCCGGCTCCCATCATCCAGCAGGTGAAACCGTCGGGGTTGTGATCGCGACCGGCAGTCCCCGCCTGATGCGTGGGCATGCGACCAAACTCGGTCGTCCACAGCACCAGCGTGTCGTCGAGCAGTCCGGATTGTTTGAGGTCGGTCAGCAGGGCGGCCGTGGGTTGGTCGAAAATCGGGCAATGCCGATCGTAGTCCGCCTTGAGGGTCTTATGAGCATCCCAGTTCAATAAGCCGTCCACACCGGAAGCGCGCGAAGCACAGTAGAGATTCACGTAGCGCACATCCCGTTCGAGTAGTCGCCGGGCGAGCAGGCAGTTGCGCGCATAGGCCGCCTTGAGCGGATTCTCATCCTGTGTGCCATACAGCTTGTGAACGTCGACCGACTCGCGCGACAGGTCGGAGACTTCCGGAGCAGACAACTGCATCCGCGCCGCCAGTTCATAGGCGGCGACACGGGCCTGCAGGTCGCTTTCAGCAGGGTTGGCTGCCGCAAAGTTGCCATTGAGCTGTGCCAGCAATCTGCGCGATTCCGCTTCTTCCGATTCGGAAATCGAATCGGGACGCGCCAGATTCCGAATCGGCTGCTGGTCGCTCATCATGATCGCTTGATGACGGGCCGGCAGAAATCCGTTCGACCAGTTCGCCTTGCCGTTGGGCGGCTCGCCTCGAATGTCGGTGATCGCCACATAGGCCGGCAGGTTCTCGTTCTCGCTGCCGAGTGCGTAACTCAACCACGCTCCGGCACTGGGGAACCCCTCCGTGGGATGCCCGGTGTTCATAAAGATGCAACCGGGGCCATGCGTATTGGTCCGGCTGTGCATCGAGTGAATAAACGCGATGTCATCCACATGCTGGGACATATGCGGCAGCATCGAGCTGATCGCCTTGCCACTTTCTCCACTCGAAGCAAACGGCCACGGACTCTTCATGAGGTTGCCGTTCTTTCCCTGAAACGAAAAGAAGCCCTCCTCGCCGGGTAACGGCTTGCCGTGATGCTTCTCCAGCGACGGCTTGTGTTCCCACAAATCCATATGAGAAGCCGCGCCGGGACAGAAGATCTGCAGAACGCGTTTTGCTTTCGCGGGGTGATGCGTCTGCCCGCGTCCCGGTCGCCACTTGGTTTGCTCGGCCGACGAAGCGTCTGACAAGAGCTGCATCAGTCCGACGCCGCCCAGTCCGGTGTAAACATTGCCGAGGAATCGACGGCGAGTAAGTTCCATTGGTGCAGTTCCGTAGTGGGATTCGCCAGAATTCCCCGAGGCAGGATTTCTGGCGAAATCCACTGCCGTCCGTTTCGTGAGTTCCGTGCATTGATTCATGTTGGATTACTTCTATTGCAGCGTATGTGAGTTCGATGACCGATACTCAACTGGGGATTTCAAAGCGGCGGATGATTGCGTTCACCTGGTTTTCTCCGGTGGCTGTGGCGAGAGACGCAATTGCCAGATGCGACCGGGATCGGCTTTGAGGATCGCGCCGAAGTGGAGGTCGTAACCTAATGCGTAGCCGCGCAGGAAAAGTTGGTTCCAGCCAGACTTCAGTGTGACGGTTTGCGGTGACTTGACGGTGTGATAGACGCCGTGCTCGCGACTCGACTCGCTTAGTTTGGTGTCGTTGATCCAGACGCTCAGGTTGTTCTGTTGCTGCATGGGAAACTCGATCTCGATGTCCTGGCCCATCGGCGACCAGAGCCACGTCGTCGCGAAGTGCAAGTTGCAGCCGGCGTGATACAACGGATGCCCGTCGTCCGGATACAAGCAATGGTCGATCGGGCGGGTATTGGCCAGTCGCCATGTCTTCAGAGCGTCTGCATTGAATGACCGGTCATCGGGTGGAAAGGTCACGCTGTCGAAGAACTGCTGGAATTGGCGTTTGTTCTCCGCCGTGCCGGTGTATTTCAACTCCTTCGACGTCCACGGCCCGTTGACGAGCCAGGATCGAATGGGCAGACCGTTGGTTAGCGGAGTGAAGGCGATTTGCGACCAGGATCCCGGGTAGAGACGCGCTTCGGTTGGCTCGTCCTTCGTTTCGCGGCTGGCGGAGCCGTCGGCATTGGACCACCAGAATTTGCGGGCGCCGGCGATGGTGACTTCGAAGTTGCCCATGGTCCGCCAGGCGCCGGTCAGCCTGGGGACTTCTCGCGGAAGAACGAAACGCGGGATCGCGGCGGCGAGGATCAATGTGCGGCGATCATCACTCAGATGATGTGTCAGTTTGATGTCGTTCAACAGTGCCACATGCGCGAACTCGGTCCGCTGGCTGGGTGAGGCGTAAGTAAATGGTCTGGCCTTGCCGGGACCGTTCCACGTTGGATACAGACCGATCGCAGCGGGGCGAATTTCGCCGTTATCGTCGTGCAGGCCGAACACGAGGCGGACATCGCCTGGGCGTCCCATGACGTCGGCACTGACCGCTTCCGGGTTGCCTTGCAGGTAGAAACTCAGCGTGGTCGCGGCGCGGTCGTGGGTGAAGATACGCTCGGGAGATGGCATCGGCGGCACGTTCATCGGCGTGTCGGTCTTCAGTTCCCAGCGGAGGTAAAGCGTGTCGGGATTGAAGCCGCAGCACACTTCAACCTCAGCGGCGTGATCGCCGAAACGTACGGGTTGGCAGCTTTCCCATCCTTCAGTCGAGCCGTCCAGTGCCGGTCCCGATCCGGGTAATGGCTGGAAATGGGCGATCTTTGCCGAGCCTGCACCGCCACGAATCTGAATGGCCAGGTCCGGCGGCGAAGCGATTTGCGAGGCGGTGATCGCAACCGTTTCCGGCAAACCGGAAATCGGGCGGATGTCGTTCTTTGCCGTCCAGCCTTCGACCTCGAAGAGAAGCGGCATCGTTTTTCCCCACCGCAGGTAGACCCGGTCGTCAACCTGGTGTGCGGCACCCGTGAAGAACTCGCCGGGGCTTCCGTAGACGGTGTCGTATTCGCGATCGGCGGGCAGCATCAGCGTGTCGACGTAAAGCCCGCTGTCCCAGGTGAAGACGTGCATGCCGGCGCGGCTCTGGTCGACGATCCCGATGAGCCCGTGCATCGGACGGGTCACGTGGATCGAGCCATGGATGCCACTCGGCTCCGAGGTGATGTTCGCGATCCGCCCAACGCGCCATTTCTGCCGCAGACCGCCTTCGCCGTCCGGGACGTAGCGGCTGAGTTTCTGCTGCCAGCCATGGTTCGCAGAGAACGTACCACCGCGCATGTTGACCACGAACTCGCCGTTGGGCAGTTGACGGACCGAGCCCCAATCGCCGTTGAACTGACTGACTGCTTCATTGCCGCCGTAGATCGCGGTGGCAGTGCCGGCGGCTTTGGCGGCATAGATCTCGTCGGTGAAAACGGTTTCCCAAGCGCCGTAAACCGGGTTGCCGTGATCGTCCAATCGGGCGACGGGCAGGCGGTAAACGTCCTGCGTGCCGGCTCGAGGTACCAGCAGGCTGAGATTTTCCTGACGGTAGTCGCCCCAGTAGCGATCGAGGCCGCGGGGCATGTCGAACGGCGAGACTTCTTCGGCGTCGCGTTGGCCGTTGCCGTTTGCGTCATGCCAGGTGAAGTAAGCTGGAGGCTGGCTTTCGCGCCTTTCGAGGATGATCCCCGCACTAGGCAGCAGGCGGTCGCCATCGAAGCGGAACAGGTTGGTTCCGTCTCGGCCGAAGCGTTTGAACGTGAGGTACTTTCGACCCGCGTGGTGCAGGATCTCCGGATAGGTCAGGCCGTCGATATGAACGTCATGCCAGACGGATTGGAGTTGCCAATCGGCGGTATCGTAGTTCACTCGGTAGCGCAGGAAGGTTTCGCCACTGCCGTGGAGGTAGACGTCCTCGGGAGATTCAGAATCGACGGCAAAACCGCGGTTGCCGTTCAGCAAGTAACCCCAGTCTCGGATCAGCCTGCCGTCGAGCGTCCACTCCGCGACGCGGCAGGGTCCGGCGTTCTCGACCACCAGCAGAGACTCGCGCCCCGTCTGGTCGCGTCGCAACGCAACGCGGATCGGCTGCATGAAGGTTTCCGGATCGTAGTGCCCTTCACGCTGGGCATCGGCCGCGCCAAACGTCGATTCCAGTTCACCTGCGGGGCTGAAACGAAGCACGCGATTCAGCTTCGGATCGGCGACAAAAAAGCGGCCGGTCGAATCGACAGCGAGATCGCGCGGGTCATTCAAGCCGGGTAACGAAACGGGTCCGCTCCACGCGGCGGGATCGAGTTTGCCGTCCGGCGGTAAAGGCGCAGATCGAATCGACCAGCCGTCGTTACGCTTTTCCAGAAGATAAAGTCGTTCGTTAGCCGCCACGAGTGCCGTCGGCTCCAGCACCGGCATGCGGGAGATTTCCTCTGCCGTATCGCCATTCAGCACGCGCAGGATGTTGAGGCGTTTGTCCGGCGATTCGCCGAACAGGTCCAGCTTTCCGTGGGGATGCTTGCCGACAATCACCATTTTTCCACGTTCAGCAACGAACAGCAGAGCTGGTCCTTCATCGCTGGTCCGCGAGGCCGCCAACCCTGTCACGCGACCCGCTGTCAGGGTCACGTTGCGGCGAATCATGTTGTCGCTGCCAAACGGCTTCTGGTCCGCTCGAAACAGGAACGGTGGGTAGAGGAAGACTTCGCCGTCCATCTGGGTTTGCAGGGCAACCGCGTCAGTCGGCGCGACGCCCCAGATGGTTTGACCGTCGGTGGTGACGTAATCGCCGCCGCCCGTCCCGCCGGAACTGAATCCGCCCAGCAGTTGCTCCGGCCCGAGCGGCCGGCTGAGGTCGAGGCGATAGGGGTTGAGCGCGTTCTCCAAAAACTTCCAGTAGAAGACCGCCACGCCATCCGGCCCGACAGCGACATCGCCCAGCCCCGGCGCCACTTGATCACCGGTAATCAACTTGTCCTCTCCCCACCCATGCCGAGGCGAAAGGCTGCTGGGCCCACTGAGAATCTTCGGACGAAGCGTGTGCGGCTTACCGTCCGGCTTCCAGACTTCCGTCGGCATGAAGATGCCCTTCACCCCGTATTCGCCGGGCGGCACGGGCATGAAGTTGTCATCCAGCCCATTCCAGGTTTCGGTGAATCGTCCCTGGTTCTCCTCGGTCACAGTGCGAACGGCGCCGGCCACGAATGTACTGACGATCCAGTCCGGATTGTCCTTTGGTGTAATCGCCAACGTGACCCGGTACGTCTTTGGCAGTTCCCCATCGACAGGCAACTGAACCGGTATCGCGACTCCGTGATTTACCTCGTCGCCAAATGCAGTGAGTGAAGTAAAAAGAAAGCCGGTCGTGAGAAGTAGTGAGATGACTGAGAGTTTAATACGTGGCATTTTTGAATCACTTCTGTTGCAGCAACGGGCTCGCGACGACGTGGAGGACGAGGTCGCGAAGTCGATAGTTTGTGGGTTGTGTGGCGTCGAGAATGTTTCTGATATGCGGACGGTCGGTGATTTCCAGTTCGCGGCCGAGGGCGCTTGTGAGCAGCTTCTCCACCAGACAACGGGCGAGCAGATCCTGTCGCTTCAGTAACAGTGTTTTGAACTCGACGATGTCCTTGAAGTGATTGCCGCCGAAGACGCCCGTCGAGTCGATTGCGGTGTACTTTCCGCTTGTTCGGTAGTGGCCTCGCCAGCCGCCAATCGGGTTAAAGGATTCCAGTGCGAAACCGGGCGGGTCGATGTGGGCGTGACAGGAGCGGCAGGCCGCGCTGGCGCGGTGCTTTTGAAGTTGCTCGCGGATGGTCGTTGCGCCGCGGATGTCAGGCTCGATGGCGGGAACGTTCGGTGGTGGCGGCGGGGGCGGTGTGCCCAGCAGGTTTTCCAACAACCAAACGCCGCGGATCACCGGTGAGGTATCGACTCCGTTGGCTGTCAGTGTCAGGACGCTTGCCTGCCCCAGCAGACCACCTCGACGTCGGTCGGTCAGTTGGACTTTGGTGAAACGAGTGGATGGGGAATTACCAACGCCGTCCTGACGCAGGAGTTGGTTGAGATGTGTAGCGCGATTCACAGAGTCGGGCGCGTCGGAACTCGACTCAGAGAGTCGAGCGACAAGGTCGATCCCGTAAGACTTCGCAAGTTCCTTGTTAACGAACGTGTAGTCGGAATCGAGGAAGCGAGCGATAGGGCCGTTCGTGTCCAGCAAATGACGAAAGTAGAGACGCGTTTCGGTACGCATCGCTGGTTCGAGGCGGTCGTCGTAGTAGACGGCAAAACGATGCGGGTCAGGGGCCATCGAACCGAGTTTGTCCATCCGCAGCCAGCCGTCCAGAAACTCATTCACAAATGCGTCGCTGCGCGGATCTGCCAGCAGTCGTTCCGCTTCGGCGCGTCGGATTCGAGGGTCGGTCAACTGCTTCGAATCGGCTCGCTTGAGGAGTTGTTCGTCGGGCGTCGATACTGTCAGGAAATAGGAAAGCCGCGAAGCGATTTCATAGTCAGTCAATAATTCGTTCTTCTCTTCGCGATAGAGAAACGCGGGCGAACAGAGGATCGCCTTGAGACCTTCGGCAATCGCATTCTCCGCCGAGCCGCCTTCGGCTTCGGTATCGCGCACGAGTTGCACAATGGGCTTCAATTCAGTCGCCGCCACGGGCCTGCGCCAGGCTCTTGAGGCGAACCGCAGCAGCACTTCATCGGCGTGGGCTGACTGATAAGGCGCATCGCCAAAGATGACGCGGTGACTCGGCGGCGGCCATGTTTCGTTCAGCGGGCCGGTCAGTTCCATGTTGTAAAGCCGAATCCGCGGCGACTCGCCGAAGTGGAACGAAATCCAACCGCCGTAGCGTTTCTTCCGGTCCTCAAACTCGGCCAGTGCTTCCGGGCTGTAGGTCGCTTTGGCCAGTTCGTTGAAGTAGTACTGAATCCGATGATTCGAATTGGTCGGTCCGTTCGGAAAACCGAGCCTCAGAAACTGTCCCTTCTCCAGCCAGACACGTGCCTCAAGCCACACCCGCTGGTCGTCGGTCAAATCCCACGTGGCGACGTGGCGCTGATTCGCCTGTTCGTGCGTTGCCGCGAAATCGCGAGCTTCTTTGTTGGCAGGATCGATGCCCTGTAACGTCGCGGTAAACAACGACAGCCGGATCGGTTCTGTTCCATCCCACAGCGGCTTCCAGCGGGTGAAGTACTTTTCCTGAAACGCGTGTCGAAACTTTGCCTCGGCCTCGATCCTGACAAGATACCATCCGCTCACCGGTGCTCCCGATTCGCTGACATCGTCGAGCGGATGATAGCCGCTATAAGGCGCCCCACCGGCGCCGATCCGGCCGCAAATGTCCTGATACGGTTGTGGCTCACCGACCTTGCGAAAATAGCCGGCGGTCTGGCCTTGCTCGGCCCCCGTCGTGCGGTCAAACGGCGGTGTCATCTTCCAGACCTGCGTTTCCGGCCGCAGTTCGAAATGCACCGCGCGATCGATCACTTTATCGGCCGCCTCGAGGTACTTGCGGAGCAGGAAACTCGACGTGACCAATTTCTCGCCGTTGGTTGCAAAACCATGGTCACGTTGATCGCCGGGAAACTCACTGGTCAGGTCATCGCCGATTTCCAATTGCAGCAGATCACGAATGGTGTTGCGGTACTCGGTGCGATTGAGCCGCCGGAGTACGGTGGACCGGTCTTTGCGATGCTTTGAATGAAACGCGACAAGCCTGCCTTCGAGATCACGAATGGCCGCCTCGCGCAGCTTCAGAGTCGGCTGATCATGGTCGGGCGGCGGCATGTATCCCCGCTCGATCTGCTCCAACGAGCGCAGCCACGTCGCTACGTTCTGTTGTGTCATTTCAAATCCGAGTTGTTCGAGCGACAGGCCGCCCGCTTTGCCAGCGTCGTCATGGCAGTCGAGACAACTCTCAGTCACCAGCGTTCGCAGATCATTGGCGTGCGAGACGCGCAGCGACAGCGTGAGTAGTAGAACGCATAGGAAAACTCGTTTAACGGCTAGCCTAAGACGACTGCGCACCGCGAAACACCGACGCCTTCGGCTTGCCGATAAACGAAGACAGTCCGCATTCATGCCAGTTCTCCCACAGTTCCTGTGCTGTGTCCGAACCGGTCCGCCTCGACCCCGAATCGCTGCACCATCGTCAGGTACAGATTCGACAGCGGAACCCGTCGCTCTTTCTGCTCCGGCATGACGATGTGGGTCTTGTGTTTGTAGCCCCCGCCGGCCAGCAGAATCGGCAGGTTGCGGTTCGTATGAGCGCTGCCGTCTCCCATGCCGCTGCCGAACAGCACCTGAGTTGTCGGCAACAGATCCAGCTCCTGCAACTTGCCAATAAACCGCGCCAGTTGGTCGAGTTGATACTTTTCAATCCGACGTTGCCCGGCCATCAACTTTGGATCCTTGCCGTGGTGCGAGTAAGCGTGATAACCCTTGGGCTCCAGTCCGACGCCTCGCGCATCAAACCCGCCGGGAACTTCGATCGTGGCAACGCGAGTGGAATCGGTTTGCAGCGCCAGAGCGATCAGGTCAAACAAAATGGGCAACTGCTCGGTGACCGTTCCGTCTTTGGGCTCCTTGACGTCAACGGTCGGACGTGGCCGATGCACCCACGCCTGTTCTTGCTGGATCGCGATCTCCACTTCTCGCACAGACGTCAGATACTGGTCGAGCTTCGCCCGATCCCGACTGCTCAACCGCTGATTCATCGCGCGGGCCTGAGCCGTCACGGCGTCGAGGATCGAACCCTGCCGGTCGTATCTTTCGCTCCGAGCGGCTGCTTGTTCCGCGGACTCATTCACGAACAACTTCCGATATACACGGCTCACTTTCTGCTCGGCGGGCACCAGCACACCAGACCGAGTCCACGACAGCTCGCAACTTCCACCGTTGTTGCTTCCCGCCGACGTATTGAGCACAGGAAACCGAGTCCGCCCCGCGTTGGCTTCCGCGAAGAACTGATCCAGCGTGATATTCCCAGCGGGCATCACTCCGGCTTCCTGTGTGCGCACGCCCGACAGAAAGACGTGCGTTGCGGCGTGCCCGCCGGAGATCCCGTGATCAAGATTCGAGAACACCGTGAACCCGCCCCGCAACGATTCGAACGCCTGCAGGTTCTCCGGCAGCTTCGCGTTGACGCCAGCTTCGCCGGGAAAGAATGCGTCATCGATCATGCCGAACGGATTTGCGACACAGACAAACCGCTGTGCCTTCGCAGGCTCGGCTGTGCGCGCGAATGTCTCCAGCCAGGGGAGAGCGACGGTAACGCCCGCGGCCCGGAGGAAGTGGCGTCGAGAGAGCAGTTGTGTGGTCATTTCGATTCTCGGCCTATTGAAATTCAAGCGTTGTCTGCGGGAGCAAGGCTTTGATTTTCGCCTGGGTCTCCGGGCTGAATGATTTCTTCGTGGTTGGAACGAGTCGCAGGGACTTCAGAAAGGAGAAGGCCTGCAACTTCGGCAAGCGCTCGTCGGGCACATCGAGGATGCCGACTGAGAGTTCTTCGAGCTGGGTCGCGCCCGCGAGCGCCACAAGATCCGGTTCGGCGAGTGTAGCGCCTCCCAATTTGAACCGACGCAGCGTAGGGGTGGACTTGATCGTGCTGATGGCGTCAGACGCCGGGGAATTGACGCCGTATTCAAGCGCCACATATTCGATCGGCAATTCGTCCAGGTGCTTGACCAGGGCAGCGCTGGCCTTCGAGCAGCTGATCTCCATGCCTTTAAGTTTCTTTAACTTTCTCAGGTGTTCGGCGCTGGCATCGGTGATGTGCTGGGAGTGCCAGAGCTTGATGAACTCAAGGTTGGGGAAGTTCTCGCAAACATAGCCGAACCCTTCGTCGTCCAGACCGTTGCTGTGGAAGTTGATGTTCTTGAGCCGCGTCCAACCCTTGAATCTGGCAAAGCAATGGCCTGGGAAACGAGCGCCACGCGGAGAGAAAAACTCCAGGTTTGTCAGGCCGGCGAGCTGTTCCCAACCCGCATCGGTGGCTGCTCCGAAATAGGCCAGTTCGAGATGGGTGAGATCGGGACACTCGCTGAGCCCCTGGAGCTGAGCGAGGCTGGCGTCGCCCAGTCTGCCGAAACCACTCACGCTCAGGTTTTTCAAGTTCTTGAGCTTGAGAAGCGGAGCCACCCAGGAGTCCTGAATTCCCGACGCCTCCAGCTTGACCGACTCCAGGGAGCGAATGTGC
>JADHNX010000043.1 GCA_016779365.1 Planctomycetaceae bacterium | reverse complement strand
TGCTGAGATCCATGATCGTGCGGGGTTCGCGAGACAGCGTGACTTCTTCAGGACTGGCCTGATAAACCGACGGGTAGTCGATTTTTGTGGCCTGGTCGAGGTAGTAGTCCAGTTCTTCGGTGCCGTCTTCCGGCGAAACTCGCGATTCGCCGACCAGATACTGCAGATCGCCCACCTTCGCGCAGCCGCTGGACAAAACGAGTCCGCAAAGAACTATCGGAACACTTTTGAGCAATTTCAACATGTCGAACCCCTGAGACGGCGATCATCAACAATCGAACGACGCGCAATGACTGCGTGCGTCGACATAATCGCTACAGGTGGTATCGGCTTCCTAATCCGCAGACTTTGACGGTTCCTCGTTTCCAGGAGCAAACTCCTGGTACGGTTTGCCGAGTGCTTTCTTGATCAGGATCAGTTCACCAGCGTCGTTTCCCTCAATCGCGTGCCCGACGAATTGCAGAACGTATCCGCCGATGAAGGCTGCTGCTGCCCAATCGGGTTGCTGTAAAGTCAGCAGAACGATCGAGCCAACGAAGGTCAAAGGCACTCCCACAGCGTGTAGAACCTGGTTCGCCCTGTGCTGGTGCCGGGCGACGTAATTGGTGAGGAATTGAGTCAGCATCTCGAATTGATCCGAATTGAATTCAATCTGATAGAACCAGCGTTCCGAGCACTATTCGGGTTGTTGATATTTCTACCGGCGAGAGCCTTCAGTCACCGGCCTGGTTGGGATTCGCCCTGATTCTGGCATTCTGCTTTTTGTGCTGCAACTCGCAAGCCGACAAGGTCAGCCTGATCCGCACGGCTGGAATCGAGCGGTGTTTACTGAATCGACGGCGCCTAACCTCGCTGGTTTCACTGGATTGCGAGGACTATACTCCGCCGCAAATTTGGCTGCGGGAGTCGCTGATTTCCCCGAGTCAGCCGTTGAAACCCCATGAGAGAATCAGGAGAAAACCGAGATGCCGCCGAGTTCTGCCGCAACTGATCCGCAGGACTCGGGATCCGCAAACTCGGAGACATCCGAACGTCCGCTGGTCAGTGACCGCACGAATTCATTGCTCGGTGTTCAGATCATTTCTTCCGGCTCGTACGTGCCGGATCTGGTGGTTTCGAACGAGCAACTGCGGGACGAGCGAGGTTTCGATCCGGACTGGATCAAGCAGCGAACCGGAATTCTCGCCCGGCGACACGCTCCACCGGAACTCGCGACCAGTGATATGGCATTTGAGGCAGCGAAAATTGCCATCGAGCGTGCGAATGTGAACCCGGCAGACATCGATCTGCTGATCATCGGGACCTTCACTCCCGACTACTGCTGCCCATCAACCGCCTGCCTCGTTCAGGATCGCCTCGGACTCGTGTGCCCGGCTGTCGATCTGCAGGCTGCCTGTTCTGGTTTTATGTACTCGCTGGTGACGGGTTCGCAATTCGTCGCGACCGGCAACAGCAAGCTGGCTTTGATCATCGGAGCGGACTGCAACAGCCGCATCGTCGACCAGTCGGACCGGACAATCGCACCTTTGTTTGGCGATGGCGCCGGAGCCGTTCTGATGACTCGTGGCGAGGCCACACAAGGGCTCATCTGTTATCAGCTCGGATCTGACGGCAGCGGCGGCCCACTTCTGCAGTGCACATCCGGCGGCACCAAAGAACTAAACACGGCCGAAATCATCGCTGCTGGCGACCACCTGCTGAAGATGGATGGCCGCAACGTTTTCAAATGGGCGGTCAGAGTCGTTCAGGAATCGATCGAACTGGTCCTTCGCAAGACCGGCATGTCTGCCGACGATGTGAGCCTGTTTCTGATCCACCAGGCAAATATCCGAATTGTCGACGCGGCTATGGAAAAGCTGGGAATTCCCGCTTCGAAGGTGGAGGTCAACCTCGACCGATATGGCAATACGTCGGCAGCGTCGATTCCACTTTGCCTTGACGAAGCCCAGCAGGCGGGTCGGATCAAGCCCGGCGACGTTCTGCTGATGTGCGGTTTCGGTGGCGGCTTGACCTGGGGCACGGCTCTTTACCGCTGGTAACGGTTTTTGCCGGGATCCGCCTTAGCCCTGCCTGCAAAAATGCATAACCGGTTGGTTTGCCGACGAAATACGTGTTCCAAGTGCAGTAATCGGGCGAGGTTCTCGGTAGAATCCCAAATCGCCTCTCAGACACGACACGCCTCTCAGGCTGTTTTCGGTGTCCGATTCTTTACCCGGTGAGGATGGTTCCGGCCGACTTCTCACCCCAATCGCGTATCGCGGAATTCAGAGAAATGTCCATTCCCAAAGTCGCCATCGTGGGACGCCCCAACGTTGGCAAAAGCTCGCTGTTCAACTGGCTCGCCCGAAAAATGATCGCTGTCGTCGACGGAACGGCAGGCACCACTCGCGACAGGATGCGACATCTGCTCCACGAGGCGGACCGATATTTCGAACTGATCGACACCGGGGGGATGGGCATTGAAGATTCGGACGACCTGACGGAAGACATCGAGAATCAGATCAGCATGGGGCTGCTCGAAGCCGACATTCTGGTCTTTGTCGTCGACGGCCAGGCCGGACCCGTGCCGCTTGACATGCTCGTTGCCGAACGCCTTCGACACATTGACAAGCCGAAACTTCTGGTCGTCAATAAGTGCGACTCTTCGAAAACAGCTGACGATATTGCCGAATTCTACGCGCTGGCCAACTGCAACCTTGTCACGACCAGCGTGAAAGGAAACCACAATCGGCAAGGCTTGATGGACGCGATCCTTGAATTGCTGCCACCCGCCACAGAAGCGGAACTGGCCGATGGCACCGAACAATCTGCCGAACCGGAAATGAAGCTCGCCATCGTCGGGCGAAGAAACGTCGGCAAGAGCACATTTATCAACGCGCTCGCTCAGGAAGAGCGAGTCATCGTCAGCGAAGTCGCCGGCACCACTCGAGACAGTATCGACCTTCGATTCGACGTTGACGGCAAAACGATTATCGCCATCGACACGCCGGGAGTTCGCAAGAAGAAAAGTCTGGCCAACGATATCGAGTTCTACGGCCTCGTCCGAGCTCAACGCAGCATCCGCCGCGCAGATGTCGTGCTGGTGTTTTTCGATTCGCAGAAGACGATCTCGCGAGTCGACAAGCAACTCGTCGAGGAAGTGCTGACTCAGTACAAGCCGTGCATCTTTGTGGTCAACAAATGGGACGAAGCGGTGGCAGCCGGGATGACGATCGAGTCATGGGGTGACTACCTGCTTCGAGAGTTCGCCTCGGTCCGGCATGCTCCTGTTGCCTTCGTGACGGCGATCGAAAATCGCAATACCCGAAAACTGATCAACCTGGCTCAGACCGTCTTCAAGCAATCGCTGACTCGAGTCGGCACCGGCAAGCTGAATCGAATTCTGCGCGAAGCCATTCTGCAGAACCGTCCGCCTATGCGAAAAGCTCGGATCCCGAAAATCTATTACGCGGTGCAGGTTGCAACACAACCACCAACGATCGTTCTGAAATGCAACGACCCCACGCTGTTCGACAATTCCTGGAAGCGGTACCTGCTCGGCGTCCTCCAGGAAAAACTGCCGTTTGCTGAAGTGCCCATCAAACTTTACATGCGAGCGAAAACCGCCGAGGAAGAACGTTACCCGAATCAACTGCCCGAAGGTGTCGAGGAAACGGTCGAGGATATTTAGCACATCATCAGGTCGTTTTTCATTCAAGAGATTGGCCACAGATACTCGCAGTTGAGCACAGATGTCTGACGAAAATGCCTCTTTCGATTTTCGTCCATCTGCGAAAATCTGCGGCAAGGCTTGAAGCCAGGAAATCAAAATGGATCGCAGTCAGCATGTATTGATTACTGGCGGAGCAGGCTTTATCGGCAGTCACCTTGCGCGGGAACTGTTGAAATCCGGTCGGCGGGTTTCAGTGATCGATAATCTTTCGACGGGGCTACACGCTAACGTCGCCGATCTGGAAGCTGATCCAAACTTTCGTTTGTACGTTGACACGGTCCGCGACATCGCTCTGATGGAGAAGCTGATGTCCGAATGTGACACGGTTTTTCACCTTGCCAGCGCCGTCGGCGTCAAGCTGATCATGGAACAGCCCGTCGACACCATCGACACGATTTATCAGGGCACCGAAGTTGTCCTGCGTCTGGCCAGACGATATCGCAACCGGGTTCTCATCACGTCGACTTCTGAAGTTTACGGTAAGTCTGAGAACGTTCCGTATCGCGAAGATGACGACCGGCTCGAAGGAGCAACGACAAAGCATCGCTGGGCGTATGCCTGCGCCAAAGCTCTGGATGAATTTCTTGCGCTGGCTCATTGGAGAGAAAGCCGGTTACCGGTGACGATCGTTCGATTGTTTAACACGGTCGGGCCGCGTCAGCGCAGTCAGTACGGCATGGTGGTTCCTCGCTTCGTCGAGCAGGCTTTACGAAATGACAAACTGGAAGTTCACGGCGACGGCAGTCAGTCGCGGTGCTTCTGCCATGTTCACGATGTCGTACAAGCATTGATCAAGCTGATTGACTCAGACGCGACCTGCGGACAGATCTACAATGTCGGCAGCACCGAGGAGATTTCGATCCTGCAGCTTGCCGAATTGATCGTCGAGCGATTACAGAGTTCTTCAAAAGTTGAGCTTGTCCCGTATGACAAGGCGTACGGAGAAGGCTTTGAAGACATGCAGCGACGAGTACCTTCGATTGATCGAATCAACGAGACCGTCGGCTGGCGACCATCGCGAACAATTAACGACATCATTCACGACGTCGCTTTCGAACTTCGCTCGACGTAACGCGTAAGCCGTTGAGAATGCGTTCGGCTCGCCGGTTGAAATTGCGCACGCCTTGCCACGAGCAATTCGGTCGCGATGCTGGCTCCACGGATTGCCGCATCATGCAGGGCATTTTCCGGCACGGCGTATGCGACAGCGTCGTCCTTCCCAACAGCAGTCAGTCCATTTGTGGTCGTTGCAGCATTACTGACTCGACCGCCACGGGATGTTGCGGGCCAGGTATGGAATCCCAGTGTTCAAGGACTTGTCGAAATGTCACGTCAACCGGTTTTGAGAGATCACTTCTCAGGAAGCAATGCTCATTCTGAGCAGCCGGTCGACGCTGGAAATAGCTCACGAGTCCCGGACACAAATTCTGCCGTCGCCGATCTGCAACGGCTTGTTGCGATGGGGCCTTCTCGAAGTGACTGGCAGTCGGAGTTGGAAAGGGAAGCCGCTCGACTTTGCGGCGTCCCACACGTCGTCGCCGTGACCAGCGCAAACGTCGCCCTGCACTGCGTTCTGGCCGCCAGCAATCTAATGCCGGACGACGAGGTCATCATCCCGGCTTATCTGCCGCCTTCCATTCCGGAAGTCATCCGACAGTTCAACGCACACCCGATTCTGGTCGACATCAATCCTGAATCCGCTCACATCGACGCCGAGCAGGTTGCAGATTCATTGACCGATCGAACGCGAGCCGTCGTCGCCGTCGACATTGCCGGGTTGCCGGTCGACACTCAATTGTTGACGCACGTGTGTCGACGGCACCGGCTGCTCCTGATCAACGACGCGCAGGCTCAGGTTCCCGGCATCGGAACTCGTGGAAACATTCACGAGAATCAGGTTCGAATCTACCACTGCCGATCAGAAGAAACGAATCTGCTGAGTTCCGGAGCGCTCATCTGCACCGCCGACGAAGTTCTTGCCGAACGGCTTCGCAGCGAGATCACTCCGCTCGACGACCTGACTGGCGAATCGCAACAGTGGGACGCCCGGCGTTCGCTGCACTACGCCGATCGAATGACGGATCTCGCGGCGGTCTGGCAACTGGCAGCGTTCGGTAAAGCTCGTGAAGCGTGGCGGCGCCGCAGCCAGATCGCCATGAACTACACAGCCGCATTCAGTTGTCGCCGCGAATTTCAGGTTCCTTACGAACGGTCAGACGCCGATCACACCTGGCTGAATTATCCGTTGCGTCTGAACCTGCACCACCTCGGAGTAACCCGAGACGAATTCACCTCAGAACTTCGTCGACGTGGCGTTGCGGTGACTGTTCCGTGTCTGCCCGTCAATCTGATGCCGCATTATCAGGAACGCTACGGCGTCGCGGCTGAGAGTTTCCCGGTCGCCAGAAACGAATTTCTCCGGCGAGTCTGCCTGCCCATCGGCGGGCGAATGACCGATTCGGACATCGACCGAGTTGTCGACACGGTGATGAGCTTTACCGACGAGTTGCTCGCGCGGCGTACGATGGCTGTCGGCACGAGATAGCTGGATCAGTCAGCGTGCTGTTCAGCTTTACTGTCGCTCGCTTCGTCGGCAATGCGACGGAGCAGCGATTCTGCCTGTTCCAGGTAAACGCTGACGTCTTCGTCGCTTTCGTAAAGCACGGCCAGTCCATTGAGAAGCCTGAGAGCTTCGTCGCGCTGCCCTGCATCGAACAGTTCGGAGGCTCGTTCGATTGTCTGTCCGACCAGACTGGCATTGTCGCTTTGCAGCTGACGCCGCTTCTTGAGAAATTTCAGACGATCATCGATTTCGTTGACGACTTCAGCATTCTGTTCGTCATGTGCGATGACCGTTCGCAGAGCTTTCAACAGTCGAACTTCGCGAGCAGTGTCACCATTTCGGCGGTACGACTTTGCCAGACGCATGAACCGCGAAACTTCTCCAGATGCACCAGCGGCTTCAACGCCGATTTCAGGTTCATCATCGCCGGAGATTTCCCGTTGGTCTCCGTTCATCCAGAAGACGCCGCCGACAATCAGCAGTGTCAGACAACCGACCAGAAACCAGGTGTTGTCGAACAGTGCTGCGACCGGTGACTTTTCCTGCTCGCGCAGAATCTCGGCGCGAAACGCGTCGCGCATGATCGTGGCTGAGCCGGGGCCCTCGTAGTGGTCTTCACGAACTCGACGCCCTGATTCGCTGGTTGCTGGTTCAAACAGGTTCGATGCAAAGGTTTCTTCATCGCTTCCCCGATGTCTGTCGCGACTCGGAGCCGTCGCTGTTGGAGACATCAAACCATCGATCTTGAGCGGGCGATTATTTGTTTCCTCTTTACTGGCGAATTCGACTCGCTTCACAACTTCCTTCAGGCGTAACGAAACGACATGGGCATCGCTGTAGCGGTCCTCGGGCTTCTTCTCGAGCAGTTTGCAGACAACATCTTCCAGGATTTTCGGGATGTCAGGACTGTAAAGAGTGGGTCGATCAAAACGAGCCGTCGAATGCTTCTGAATAATCTCCACGGCGTTTTTGCCAGTGAATGGCGGCCGGCCTGTCAGCATGACGTAGAGCACGGCTCCCAGAGAATAAAGGTCACTGGCCGGTGTGCAGCGTCTGCCCTGAGCCTGCTCGGGCGACATGTATTCGGCTGTGCCAATGATGCCGCCGGTGACTGTTAACCGTTGAGCGGCAAAGACCTGCGCGACACCAAAGTCGGTCAGTTTGACGACGCCGTCGTTACCGACCAACAGATTCGATGGTTTCAGATCCCGGTGGATGACCCCGGTGGCGTGAGCGGCTTTTAGCGCCGAGCAAATCTGAATCGCAATATCGACTGACTGTTCCCACGGCAGTCGGCGGTTCGCGCGGATGCAATCGACCAGTGTCTCGCCTTCGACATACTCCATCGCGAAGAACATCTGATCGGTCGCTTCGTCGTGGCCGCTTTCAAAAAGTCTGACGATGTGCGGACCGGTCAGTTTCCGCATGGCATCGATTTCGCGTTCAAAGCGGTCGACCGTTCCGGGTTCACGAGCGAGCGACGACGGCAACACTTTGACAGCCGCTTCAAGGCCGGTGTCAACGTGCCGCCCGAGGTACACTGTGCCCATGCCGCCCGAACCGACTTTGCGCAGGACTTCGTACGGACCAATTTGATCCGGGAGTGCTGGTTCGACCGCTTCGTCCATTGGAAATCGACCTTCGGGAATTATGATCGACGCATCACTGATACAATGTGTCGACTCTGCGGAAACAGTAGTAAGAAGAATGACTGCGGTAAGGAATCGCGTCGCCATGATCGGGACACGCCGCCCCTGCGCCAATGGGCGATCAAGTGGAAGAGTTCAGAGAAAGAATTTCAGTCAGTGTCCGCTTTGACCAAAACATCAATGCCTGTCGAAGTCCGCCTTGCCTGCCGGTCGGGCGAATGGGCCATGCAGACCTCGGGGCTCGCTCCCGGATTTGCGCAGGCCAACCTCGTGATCCTGCCTCGTGAGGACGCTGCCGAGTTTCGTCAGTTCTGTGAACGGAATCCAAAACCGTGCCCACTGCTGGAAGTCACAGAGCCGGGTTGTCATTCGCTGAACCGATTGGCAACCGACGCTGATCTGCGAACCGACCTTCCGATGTACCGAGTCTGGCGCAAGGGTGAACTCGCCGCCGAAGTATCAGACATCACCGAGTTCTGGCGAGACGATCTGGTGAGCTTTTTGATCGGCTGCTCCTTCACCTTCGAAGCGGCTCTGATCGAAAACCAGATTCCGGTCCGACACATCGAACTCGGCTGCAACGTTCCCATGTTTCAGACAAACGTTCCTTGCCAGCCGGCCGGCAAGTTTCACGGACCGCTGGTTGTCTCGATGCGTCCTTTGAAGCCGGCTCACGCAATTCGTGCCGTGCAGATCACCTCGCAGTTTCCCGACGTTCACGGAGCACCGATCCACATTGGGCTCCCCCACGACATCGGCATCTTTGATCTGCAAAAGCCGGATTTCGGAGACGCCGTCCGGATTGCTACGGACGAACTGCCGGTCTTCTGGGCCTGTGGAGTGACTCCTCAAGCAGCACTGATGGCGGCGAAACCCGATTTCGCGATCACGCACAGCCCTGGCTGCATGTTCGTTTCCGATGTGAAAGACAGCTCGCTTCGTCAGCCCAATTAGCCATCGCCTTTCAGCAATCGACCTCAGACGGTCAAACTGCTCTGAAATTTGCTTCGCTGGATGCTGACATCTTTCAACAACCTTCACGTGCTGGCCTGTTTCGTCGAGTCGCCTCGAACCAGACATCGTCGGTAAGCTAAAGTTCTCACACAAATTCCTCTGAACGCTCCCAGCGTCCAGATGCGTCGAGTCATCAAGCAAGGACATCGTTGTGAAACTTCTTCGCGAGCTGACGCGGGTCCAGCACGAACTTGGGTGGTTAAGCGACGACACGCTGCGTGAAATCGCGAAACAGCAGCGAGTGCCGCTGTACCGTCTGGAAGGTCTCGTCAGTTTCTACCCGAGTTTCCGCCGAACTCCGCCGCCCCGCAGAACGGTGCATCTGTGCCGCGACGTCTCATGCGCGATGGGCGGCTGTGTAAAACTGAGCGCCGAGTTGCGCGAGCGTCTGGCTTCTCAGAAAAATGTCGAGATTGTTGAAGTATCCTGCATCGGTCGCTGTGAGAGTGCCCCCGCCGTTTCAATTGACGAAATCCCCATTGGCAACGCGACACTCGACAGCCTGCTGCCGCTGATCGATGGCTCGCAGTCGCTGCCGAGTAACGATCCGACTCAAACGCCGCAGAAATGGAAGTGCGATCCGTACCTCAAGCCGGAAGACCGTTACCACACCGTTCGCACGCTCGGTGAGGGCGTCGGAGAATCCCGCACCGAAACGCTGGGCCGGGCGTGCATCGACGCTCTGAAAGCATCCGGGCTTCGAGGCATGGGGGGAGCCGGTTTTCCGACGGGACGAAAATGGGAACTTGTTCGCGGCGAGGCGTCATCCACGAAGTACGTCATCTGCAATGCTGACGAAAGCGAGCCCGGCACGTTCAAAGACCGCGTCATCCTGGAAGAACTTCCGCACCTGGTCATCGAAGGGATGCTCCTGGCCGGGCTGACGATCGGCGCAGAAACCGGCATCGTCTATCTGCGACACGAATATCAGAAGGAGCAGAAGGCTCTGGAAGCGGCTCTTCAACACGCACGCGAAGCCGGCATTCTGGGCGACAACGCTGCCGGTTCTGGCAGAAAGTTTGATGTTGAGATTTTCGTCTCGCCAGGCGGCTACATTCTCGGTGAGGAAACAGCGCTGCTGGAAGCTCTCGAAGACAAACGCGGCGAGCCTCGCAACAAGCCGCCTTACCCCGGTACGCACGGGTTGTGGGGCCAGCCAACGTTGATCAACAACGTCGAAACCTACGCCCTGGCAACGAGTATCGTCACCCACGGAGTCGACTGGTGGAACGCCCAGGCTGCTGACGATTTCGTCGGGCTGAAGTTCGTCTCCGTTTCTGGCGACGTCAAACAACCGGGAGTCTACGAGATCCCCATCGGCACGACGGTCGCGAAGTTGATCGAACTGGCTGGCGGAATGTCGGACGGTTCGACGTTACAAGCTTTTCTCCCCGGCGGTGCGAGTTCCAACTTTCTCCCGGCTGACAAGGTCAACACGCCGCTCGATTTTGACGCGATGAAAGCCGCAGGCAGCATGCTCGGTACTGGAGCGGTCATCGTCATCGGCAATCAGCACAACCTGTTCGACCTCGCAACGAATATCGTCCGATTCTTCCGCAACGAATCCTGTGGAAAGTGCGTTCCGTGTCGAGTCGGCAGTCAGAAAGCCGTCCAGATTCTGGAAGGCGTCGCGAGCGGCCAGTCCAACGGCGACGAACTGGTAATTCTGCCGGAACTCGGCGACACGCTCGAACAAACCTCGATCTGCGGCCTTGGCCAGGTCGCGCTGAATCCGATTCTCTCGCTGATGAAAAACGTCCCCGACGCCGTGCCAGACAATCCGCTGGTTTCCTGATTGCCTCTCACGACTTCGGGCCATCCAACGTTCACGATACATCCGAAACTCAACGAGACGACATGATCACTCCGACTCCTGAGCAACAAGACGTCACGCTGACCATCGACGGAAAGCAGATCACCGTTCCGGTCGGAACAACGATCTGGGAAGCCGCGCGCGACGCTGGAATTGACATTCCGGTGCTGTGCCATTCCGAGGGCATGGACCCGGTCGGCGTTTGTCGAATGTGCGTCGTCGATGTCGGCGAGCGAGTGCTTGCTCCGTCCTGCATGCGTGAATGCCAGCCGGACATGAACGTCGACGCGTCCTCGCAGAAAGTCGAGAAGCATCGGCGAGTGCTGACCGAGCTGCTGCTCAGCGAACACCCGGTGCCGTGCGCTCGCGAGCTGTCATCAGGCGACTGCGAACTGGAAGCTCTCGGTCGTCAGTTCGGGCTGCTGCCAGACTCACTGTCGGAAGCTGCTGGCTGTGTTGGGGCTCCCGGACGATTTGCACCAGCCACTGCGACGCTCGTCGACCACGGGGACCGAACTGGCTGGCGCAGCTTTGACGGCAGCTCGCCGGTCATCGCCGTCGACCATCAGGCGTGCATTCTTTGTGATCGTTGCGTTCGAGCGTGCGACGACATTCAGTCGAACGACGTTATCGGTCGCAGCGGCAAAGGCTTCGCATCGCAGATCGCGTTTGACCTGAACAACCCGATGGGCGATAGCACCTGCGTGTCGTGCGGTGAGTGCGTCAGTTCCTGCCCGACCGGCGCGCTGGTTCAGCAGCAGATCACGCTGCCCGTCCTTCCGTCCGACGAGATGACATCGGTCGACAGCGTGTGCCCTTACTGCGGAGTCGGCTGCGCGATCACGTTTCAAACGGTCGACAATCAGATCGTGATGGCCGAGGGCCGCGACAGTCCGGTCAACCACGGACGCCTGTGTGTGAAGGGGCGTTACGGCTGGGACTACCCCATGCATCCTCAACGGCTGACGAAGCCTCTGATTCGAATCGAAAGTGCCTATCCCAAAGGTCCACTTTCCAGCGAAGTCACAAAGTCAGTCAGCCGTCGCGCCGGAGGTGTCGTCGACTACTCCGAAGTAATGCCGGCTTTCCGGGAAGCATCGTGGGAAGAAGCCCTCGACCTGATCGGCAGCAAGTTGAGCGGGATCCGGGACGAACACGGCGGCAACGCGCTCGCCGGATTCGGGTCGGCCAAGTGCTCGAACGAGGAAGCCTACCTGTTTCAGAAGCTGGTCCGCGGCGGTTTCGGAACCAACAACGTCGACCACTGCACGCGACTTTGTCATGCGTCGTCGGTTGCGGCTCTGATGGAGACTATTGGCTCGGGAGCGGTCACCAATGTCTTCGCCGATGTTGAACGTTCGGACGTGTGCCTGATCACGGGCAGCAACGCAACGTCTAACCATCCGGTCGCGGCAACCTTTATGAAAGACGCCGCGAAGAAGGGCACGAAGCTGATCATGGTCGACGTGCGACGGCACGACCTCGCCGATTTCTGCACACACTTTGCTCAGATTCACCCCGGCTCTGACGTCGCTTTTTATAACGGAGTGATGCACACGCTGATCGCCGAAGATCTGGTCGACCACGAGTACATCGCCGCGTGCACCGAAGACTTCGAGAAACTGAAGACATTGCTCCTGGCCGACTACTCACCGGAAGCCGTTTCAGAAGTCTGTGGAGTTCCTGCCGACGAAATTCGCGCCATCGCGCGAACGATCGGCGAAACGACTCCAGCAGGAAGAGTTCCCGGAGACAAGACGGGGGGCATGCTCGTCTTCTGGGGAATGGGCATCTCTCAACATACGACCGGAACAGACAACGCTCGGTGTTTGATTTCGTTGTGCCTGATGACCGGCAACGTCGGAAAGCCCGGATCGGGCCTGCATCCGTTGCGAGGCCAGAACAACGTGCAGGGAGCCAGCGACGCCGGCCTGATCCCGATGGTCTATCCCGACTACCAGCCGGTGGCTGACGTCGTCATCCGCCAGAAGTTCGAAGCCGCGTGGGGAATAACGCTCGACGAGAAACCTGGTCTGACCGTTGTTGAGATCATGAAAGCCGCACTCGCCGGATCGGTCAAAGGGATGTACATCTTGGGCGAGAATCCTTTCATTTCAGATCCGAACAGCAACAAAGTTCGGAAGGCTCTGTCGGCTCTCGACTTCCTGGTCGTGCAGGACATCTTCCTGACCGAGACCGCCGAGTTCGCCGACGTCATCCTGCCGGCCAGCAGCTACTTCGAAAAATCCGGCACATACACCAACACCGACCGTCGTGTTCAGGTCGGACGCCCGGTGCTGAAATCTCCCGGCGAAGCTCGCGAAGACTGGCGCATCATCTGCGACATTTCTGAACGACTTGGGTTCCCCATGAATTACGAATCGCCCGCCGAAGTCTTCGCCGAGTTCACATCGCTCACCAGCAGCTACGCCGGTTTGACGCACGAAAACCTGGGACCAACCGGTAAGCTGTGGCCGTGTCCTGATCCTGAAACGGGCGACGGCGTGCAGATTCTGTTCGGCGATGGCTTTCCGACGAAGTCCGGTCGAGGTCGCTTCGTGCCTTGTCCGTACCTGCCGGCCGACGAACTTCCCGACGAAGAATACCCGTTTGTCCTGAGCACCGGTCGAGTTCTCGAACACTGGCACACCGGCAGTATGACTCGCCGCAGCTACGCGCTGAATTCGATCGAGCCAAACGCTTTCGCCGCGATGCACCCGTCCGACGTTGCGACCTTGAACCTGGCAACCGGTGACCACATAAGCGTCAGCAGCCGGCGTGGAACCATCAGTCTGGCCATCCGCTCTGACGATTCCATCGAACCG
>JADHNX010000042.1 GCA_016779365.1 Planctomycetaceae bacterium | reverse complement strand
GTTCGGCGTGGGGGGATGAACGAGTGACCGCCGCCGCGCGACTGGCCGTTGTCCTGTTTCCGTACTGGAGTGAGTGGAAACTTCAATCGGTCGAGGTGCCGCCACGAGCGACCGCAGAGGTCGTTTACGAAGAGCTTCGTTTTGTCGTCAACACGGCGGGCGGATCGCGAATTATCTGGGGGCGTGCCCCCGGCAACGATCACCCGCTGGAAGTCACCGACGAGCAGAAGATCGGTCGCCTGAAGAGTTTCCTGAGTAAAGCAAAATCATTCGACGGCCCGTGGGAAATTAACATCAACCACCTGCGAGTGATCACGGTCAACCCGCTGGAAGACCGACAGACTTCCGGCCTGCGTTGATCTCGCCCGTGTTTGCCACACAGGCTCTGCCAGCGCGAGTTTTTCTGCCAGCGCCGCTTGCACGCGCCACTGGTAAAGCCAGTGACGCTCCTTTTTCAACAGGCTGCTTAATCGTTGAAAACGGCAGATGTCCGATGAAAGTTGCCAGCCGAATCGATACGCCTGGGCGGCAAGGCCGGAATTCGAGTTCCGATAAGTGGCGAAAGACGGGTTGAACCAGCCTGACACGTCGCGATAAACAGGCCAGGATGTCAGAGTTCAGTTTTATTGCCAGTCAGCAGGCCGGATTCAGAGCGGGCATCGAGCAGGAAACGCGGCAAAGGGAGCTTTCAAAAATGCAGGTCACCATCACGGCAGTCGGTCCGGACAATCGAGGACTCGCCGATCCGATCGTTCATTTCGTAACTTCGCGCGGTGCGAACATTCACGAAATTCAGATGTACGACCGCGACAACGAACGTGTCTTCGCGATGCTGCTCCGCATCGAATGGCCCGGTGAAAAGGCTTCGATCGATGAACTGCGCGACGAGATGAATCGAATCGGCCAGGAAACAGGCCTGGAAATTCGTACCTGGTCACGCGACGCGTCCGACCGTTTGCCGCGAGTGGCCATCTGCACGACGTACCGACCGGAGCCGGCTCTGGCTGTTCTGCGAGCGATCCGTGACAAGCGGCTCAATGCCGAAGCTGCGGTGATGATCGGAAATCGTCCATCCTGTCACGGCGTGGCAGAACAGTTTGGCGTCGACTGGCACGATATCGGCGACGAAAAAGGAGCACCCGATAACGACCGCATGGTCGAACTGTTCGACGAGTACGATGTCGACTACGTCGTGCTGGCTCGATACATGCGAATGATTCCGGCGAGTACCTGCTGGCGATATGCCGGCGGTCGAATCATCAATCTCCATCACGGAATCCTGCCGTCATTCCCCGGCCCGAGACCTTACGAAGACGCGTACAGCCACCACATGCTGACATACGGAGCGACGGCTCACTTCATCGTGCCCGAACTCGACGCCGGTAACCAGATCATCAACCAGAGTTCGTTCACCGTTTATCCCGGCACGCCGCTGGAAGAGGTCAAGCGGATGGGCGAAGAAGACAACGAACCCGCGTGTCTGGTCGAAGGGTTGCGCCGCGTTGTTGACCGCGTCGTCGAGCTGCACTTTCACCGCATCGCCTGCATCGACTCACCACGCAGCCGCACCGTTTAAGAATTCGGGCGGTCAGATCATCGACTGGCAGTTTGTGTGGCGCCGATGCAGAAGAGGTGCTTCTCGCCTCGGATAAAGAATTGGCCTTCAGAAATCGCGGGTGAAGCATAGGACCGTTCTCCGAGTTCGTTTTCGGAAACGATTTCCATGTCGGGGCCGGGTTTGACGACTCGCGTCGTTCCGTCGTCAGCCTGGAAGTAGACAAGCCCGCCAGCTGTCACCAGCGACGCGCTGAAGTGACTGCCCATGCGGCCTTGCCAGAGTCGTTCGCCCTTCGTCGTTTCAAAGCAATTGGCCGTTCCACGGTCGTCGGCAACGATCAGATATTTGTCGACGAGAACCGGAGACGGGACGTAGCACTTCACTTCCTGGGTGTGCCAGGCGACGTGCGAGTCCGTAACGTCGCCCTGGCCATCAGGGCGAACAGCCATCACATGGTGCGTCGGGAAACCTGCGGCCATGTAAAACTTTTCGTTGTCATAGACCATCGACGCGACGTACTGCTCGGTTGGCCCTTCGACGTTCCACAGCATTTTCCCGGTGCGGGGATCCAGGCTGACGATGCACTTGCTTCCCGAGAAAACCATCTGCTGCCTGCCGTTGATTTCGCGAATGATCGGTGTCACATAGCTGCGGGTCTTGTGCCGACGAGGCGTCTTCCACACCGTGTCGCCTGTCGCTCGATTCAACGCGACGACGTACGAGTCGCCGTCGTGGTCGCCGTTGACGATCAGCAGATCTTCAAAGATGACCGGGCAACTGCAGAATCCGTGAGCGCTGATGAACTCGCCGGGCTTCGTCATCCACTGCTGATTTCCCTTGAAATCATAAGCGGCAACGACCATCTCACCGGGAGTAATCGGTCGAGGCTTACCAACATTCGGTGCGGGAACGGTGTGGCCGTCGACCTTCAGAAAAGCCACATAAACCAGTTTGCCATCGGTTGTCGGAGTGCTCGATGCAAAGCTGTTGAGCGAGTGCTTACTTTCGAGCGGACTTTCGACCACCGTCTTCTGCCAGAGCTGCCTGCCCGTGCGTCGGTCGAGTGAAATCAGCACCCTCGCTTTGGTTTCGGGCAGGCAGCTCACCACAAATATCCGGTCACCCCAGACTGTTGGCGATGCGTGGCCTTCTCCAGGGATCGCGACTTTCCAGGCAACGTTCCTGCCCTCGGCACCGTCCCACGAAATCGGAACGTTCTTTTCGAGGCTCGTTCCGTCACCGCGTGGCCCGCGCCAGCCCGGCCAGTTTTCGGCAGAGGCCGACGACGCCAGCAGGCAGAACAACGACGCAACGACAACCGGTAGACAGCGAGTGGGCATTCGAAAACTCCAGGTTCAGAACAATCAGACCTCGAACTTGTTACCGGATCTCTGCCATGTCGGCAATGAACCAGCCTTGCTAAAACTGTTGTCAGGCCAGCAGGCTACTAAGACGCGGCACAGCAAAGGTAAAAGCAATGGCGATCAGCATGGTGGCCAGGCTGCTGATTACAAAAAGGAGCAGCAGTTCTGAACCAACAAGTCGAATGATCATGAATCGTCCGCAACCGATTCGGAACATCGTCGCGAATTCACGTTGCCGAAGCTGTACGGTTAGAACGACGAACAAAGCAAGCATCGCGGCGGTGATGGTGGCCATTGAGGCGAAGGCCAGTTCAAAGAGCTGCCGGATTCTCATCACCATCGTGAGAAGTTCGTCAATAACCTCGACCGGTCGAATGATTTGAGCGGGATCGTCATCTGACAGGTATCGACCCAGCAGGAGTGTTTCTGATGCTTCGTCGTGCGGAACCGCCAGGATCGCCGTCAGCGGGAAGGAATTGCGATCGCCATGAAAATGGAATGAGCCGGCGTTCTCTTCCGTAATCTCGGTGTACTCGATCAACGACGCGTCGTGCATGGGAACGTCTGCTTCGCCTGTTGCCTTGCTGTTGGAAGAAGCGTCCGGCATTTCACGTTTTCGGGATGCCGCGTGCCCGTGCCCGATTCCAGCGATGATCCACGCCGTTTCCAGGCCGACAAACACGGCGTTATCGTCGGGCGAGTCTGACTCGGACAGAATTCCCGCGACTCGCATCCTCAACGGAAATGAACCGTCCAGCTCGAATACATTTTCCGGCTCTGTCATTAGTCCGTCGCCAGGTTCAAGGTTCAGTTGTTTTGCAGCAGTCGCCCCGACCAGGCAATCTCCGCGACGCTTCCACGAATGTCCCTTCGCCACTTTCAATTTCCGAAGTCGCAGGTAGTCAGTCGTGGTGCCAACAATCGGCCAGCCCTCCGCTTTGAACCGGACAAGCATCGGAATCGATTTCGCGAGGCCACCTTCGGAAATTCGATTCGATTCAGCCATCGTCGTTTCTCGTGACGGCTGACCGCGGAAGTGGAGGGCGTGCAGCGCGAGGTCTAACTGGCTTCCGGCTGCACCGACCACAAGAGGCGTTGCGTTCGCTCTTGCCGTCAGACGGGCTTCTAAATGAGTCGAGAAAAACTGCAAACCAACCGGCAACAGAAACGTCAGCGTCAGGCAGCCAACCAGCACCGCCGATCGCCATCGATGGTGCCACAAATGTCGGCGAGCGAGAAGAAAGGTCCCATTCATGAATTCCCCTCCTCATTCACCGTCGAATGAGCTGGTTTATTGAGCAGCAACTCGATGCCCGAGTCGGCAGGAGCCGAGAAGTCAATCACCTGGTCAAATCGTTGAATCAGACTGTGATCGTGAGTCGCCATGAACAACGTCGCCTGTCGGATGGTTGCCTGCTCAAACAGCAGGTCAACAATGCGGTCGCGCGTGGCGGGATCAAGATTTCCAGTCGGCTCGTCAGCAAGCAGGAGTTGCGGGTTCGTGATCAATGCTCGAGCGATTGCGACACGCTGCCGCTCGCCGTGCGAAAGTTGGTCGATGCGTCGATGCAGGAGCGGCCTTAAACCAAGCGACTCCGCGAGTTCACCAGCAGTTGCCCGCGATTCGTGTTTCAATCGCTGGGACGAGTTCAGCAGGAACGGCAGCAGGATGTTCTCTTCAACGTTCAGGTACTCAAGCAGTTCGAATTCCTGAAACACCATGCCCACCGACGAGATCCGAAATGCACGCCGAGCCGCATCGTCAAGTCTCGTCAGTTCGCGACCTTCGAATCGAATGTTGCCAACAGACGGAACCACAATCCCCGAGACCAGGTTGAGCAGCGTCGTCTTGCCGCAACCGCTGGGGCCGACCAGTGCGACGGACTCGCCCGCCGGAATGCGAAGGCTTGAAACACGCAGCCCAAAACTGCCGCTTTCATAACGGAATTCGAGGTCGTCGATCTCGAGCATTGAGTTGACTATTACGCAGGACTGTTGACGATGACCGCAACGCTGACTGGAAGCTTGTCACCGCTCCTGCTGATTCTCAACCGAAGGGTTTGCCAGATGCGAGTTTTCCCCGCTGTAGTCGTTGCTGCCGTCGTTTTAGTTACGTGCCAGTTAAGCGCCAAAACGGTTCGAGCCGAGCAACTGTTACCGCACTTGACCTTCGAGAAAGGTCCAGTCAACGGTGTGCTGATCGGTGATGGCTCAACGAAAGTGTCAGTTTATTCGTGGCCGGCATCGTCAACCGACAAGCCCGCAGCAATTCTGCTGACGCATCATCGTCGAGATGTTGTTGCTGCTGCCGCAGATGGCGTTGCTGGGGGAGTTCACGTGGTTGCTCCCGAGTCTGAAAAAGAACTGATCGAATCGCCGAACGCATTCTGGGATGAGTTCTGGACAAAGCGATTTCATGACTACACTCAGCAGTCGACGAAGATTCTGACCGAGCCTGTCAAAGTCGGTCGCTGGGTGAAAGAAGGCGACACATTCGAAGCTGGCGGTGCCAGCTTCCGCGTTCTGGACACTCCGGGATTCACTCGCGGTGCCGTGTCGTACGTTGCCGACATCGACGGAAAGCGAGTCGCGTTCACCGGCGATCTGATCTACGGCGATGGGCAACTCATCGACCTCTACAGTTTTCAGGATGCAATTCCTGAAGCGAAGATCGGCGGCTATCACGGTCATGCTTCGCGGCTGGCAGTGCTCATTCCGAGCCTGGAAAAAATCGCCGCTGAGAAACTGGACCTGATCATTCCTGCTCGCGGACCGGTGATCCGTAATCCTCAGGAAGCCATTGCCAGGCTGATCGGTCGCGTCGAGGCGTACTACCGGAATTACATTTCGACGAACGCGCTCAACTGGTACTTCAAAGAAGAGCGAATGACGATCAAGGGTCGGCGAGTTCTCGGTCAGAATGCCGAAGTCAAGCTCATGCCGTTGTCCGTACATGAACAGACGCCGGACTGGATTTGGGAGAACTCGACCAGTCGAATGCTGATTTCGGACGATGGCCACGGATTTCTGCTCGACTGCGGCTATCAACGAGTCATCGACGGCGTGAAGCAGTTGATGAAAGACGGTCTCGTCAAGCAGGTCGATGGCATTTTTGTCACGCACTACCACGACGATCACACGAACATGGTGCAGGCGGCGTCTGAAGAATTTGGCTGCCCGATTTACGCAACGCTCGAGTACGAAGATATCCTCGAAAACCCCGGCGCCTATCACATGCCGGCGACGACTGACAATGCGATGAAAGATGTGACCGGACTAAAAAGCGGCCACAAGATGAAGTGGAAAGAGTTCGAGATCGAATTCCAGTTTTATCCCGGCCAGGCACTTTATCACGGTGCGATACTCGTCCGGCGAAACGGTGGCACGCCTTACTACTTTATTGGCGATGCGTTCTCGCCGTCCGGCATGGACGACTACTGCCTGCTCAACCGAAACCTGCTGCACGACGAGACCGGGTATCCCTTTTGCCTGAAGAAGATTCGCGAGTTGGGCTCGGATTACTGGCTGATCAACGAGCACATTCCATACGTCTTCCGATTCTCTGAGAAAGAACTCGACTACCTCGAAACAAACCTTCAGAAACGGAAAGAGATACTCGACGAGCTGCTCCCCTGGGACGACATTAACTACGGCATCGACGAGCAGTGGGCGACTTTTTATCCGCGTGGTATTTCGGCAAAAACGGGGACGTCAATCGAATTACAGGTCCGCATCCTGAATCATTCGCCGATCGCTCGAACATTCAAGGTGACTCCGCGAGAGTCGCGAGGGATCGACATTCTGAGTAAGTCGGCAGAGATCACTCTTCAGCCACGGCAATCTGGATCGGTGCCCGTGACGGTCTCAGTTCGAAAGTCTGTCACGCTTCCGGGGTCGTTCGCGGTGACGGTTGACATCGACTCAGATGGCATGCACTTTCTCAGCTGGGCCGACGCTGTTATCCGCGTCGAAGACTGAGGTTTCGTGATCATGCTGACGAGAGAGAACGACGGACGACACGGAATTACGAGGAAGCGGGGACATTCTTTTCGTGGGATTCCGTGGTTCAAATACTTGAGGGTATTGACCCTTTTGTCATGCGCGATTCTGGCAATCGAATCGCCCATTCTCGCGCACCCGATTTCGTTGACCGAAGCCATCGTTGATGTTCAGCAGGATCGAGTTGATGTCGAGTTGAAAGTTCTTGTTGAAGACCTGGTTCTCTACTACCCGGTCAGCGCCAACGAGGATGATGTTTATCCCGCCGACGCTCTTCGAAAGGCCGCAGAATCCCATCGCACTTTTGTGTTGGACGGGCTGAGACTGCTGGACGAGAACGGAACGAGATTGTCTGGCGAAGTTACTGCTGTGAACTCGTCAGGCATCGTGGATAAGGGGGTCGCGTTCAACGAGATCAAACAATTTTCCGTTACCTACTCGCTGCGATATTCAGCAAGTGCGAAGCCCGACTTTCTGACGGTTTCGCAAACGTTCGGCGGCGAGAAATCGATCCTGCCGGCGATGATGGATTGCCAGGTCAAGCAGCAGGGGGTCGTGCTGGATGTTTCGCAGCCTTTGCTGAGCGGCCAGTCACTGACTACGAATTTCGACTGGACCAAACCGCCGACACCTCCAAAGAACTGGCGGGAGTTGAAAGAACGCCGCAGCGAACGACTGAAGCAGCAGTTGGGGATTGCCAGTTACAGCGGGCTGTACTCGTTCTTCTATATCACGCCTTACGAAGTGCGGCACGAGATTCTGATTCCACTCTTGACGCTCGACGAGTGGACTTCGATCAAGCGAAAGGACGAAGCGTTCCTGGAAGTTGACGAGCAGAAAGTGGCTGCATCTCAGGTCGCGGAGTTCTTTGGGAAAGGCAATCCGGTGTCGATCAACGGTGCGATCGTTCAGCCGGTTGTCGCTCGCGTGAATTTTTTCGGATTGGATATTCGCGACTTTGCCATGAACGCTGAGCCTCGTCGTGTGAGCGTCGCGCAGGCAAGAGTTGGCATCATGTTGAGCTATCCGTCGAAGAATGTCCCGGCCGAGATTCACGCGAAATGGGAGACGTTCAGCAAGTTCGCTCCGTTTGTGAAGTCAGTTATTTACGAATTCAACAAGCCTGCCATCGACCACTTCTTTCGCCCCGATGATGCGACCTTTGACTGGTCCAACACGAACACTGATCAGCTGGCAGAGCCCGCGGTTAAAGCGGTAATCTCGACTGGCGCCGTTCCTTCCTCGGGACAGGCAGAGCAGATCAGTCACTCGCTGATTCGAAATGTCTATCGCGCGTTCGACTTTCAAGTTGAGAAGGAAACTTACGACGCCCTCAGTGCAGTTGCTGACGGACCATTGCTCCGTTCTTTGTACCTGCAGATTCGGCGTTCGCTGCTGATGGCCGAGCAGGGGGGCTCGCGGTCGCGAGTCCTGGAAGTGTCTCCAGTGTCTGGCACGATGATCGGAAGGCCATCGCCGGGTGAATTTCAGATCGAGCTTCGCTGGCGGGTGTCCGGTGAAGTCGAACACTGGGGGCACATCCACACTCGCGAGAACCTGTACGTCGGCAGGCTCTTAGTTAAAGTCGTCGACGGATTCTGGAAGCTCGCTGAGCTGAAGTTTCTCAGTCAGAAACGAGTTCGTTTCGAAACTCGTTTGCGCGAATGACGTGGTTGAAAGTGTCGAACTTATTTCGAGACTATTCTAAGAACGACACCCGGCTTCGCTGAGGATTTCAGCGATGTGCATGACTCGGATCGGTTTCTTTTCTCGGCGAATCAGGCCGTCCATGTGCATCAGGCAGGACATGTCGTTGGCAGTGAGAATTTCAGTGCCGGCTGATTCGTGATCAGCGATCCGGTCTTGACCCATCATCACGGAAACGGCTTCTTCGCCGATCGCGAAGGTTCCGCCGAAGCCGCAGCATTCGTCAGGGCGGGTCAGCTCGCTGATCTGGATTCCTTCCAGAGATTCCAGCAGCCAGCGAGCCTTGTTAAAGGTCAGGCCGACGAGTTCTGAGGAGCTGCCCAGACGGAGTTCTCTCAGACCGTGGCAGCTCTGGTGCAGGCCGACCTTGTGCGGGAAGCTGCCTTCAACTTTGCCAACCTTCAGAATGTCGACGAGAAACTCCGTTAGCTCGAAAGTCTTCTTCTTCAAGGCTTCGAAACCGTCTCGGCCTTCCAGATAGCTTTCGTAGTGGTGAGTGACCATCGCCGTGCAGCTTCCGGATGGGCACACGACGTATTCGTACTCGTCGAAGATGTCGAGAAACCGTTCGGCGAGCGGGCGAGTTTGCTCGGTCAGCCCTGTGTTGGCCATCGGCTGCCCGCAGCAGGTTTGCTCGGTTGGAACGACGACGTCACAGCCGTAGCGTTCCAGCAGGTCGACAGTAGCCAGGCCGACGTTCGGGTAGAGCTGATCGATATAGCAGGGGACGAAAAGTGCGACTTGCATAGGGCGGCTGAGTCCGAGGAGAAGGCAGAGGGCTGACGGACGCAGTTTAGGTCATCGCTCAGACAATCGCGAGTTGGGAGGATCTAACAAACTTTCAGAGCGGCGGTCTCGTGAAAATTTAACGCAGAGTTCGGCGACAGAACTACACAACAAACAGAAAACGGCGAGTCGCGGTTTCCCGTGACTCGCCGTTCGTTCCTGCCTGGAGACGCAGGCATTTGAATTTTCAGAGTTCCCTGTCCGGTGATCCTTTCGTTCGATGTGGTCGATCAGAAGCGGAGTTTTCGAGGGGTCAATCTTTGGAGCCGGTGTCGTGGTCAATCAAGGTGCTTGCTCGATGTGCAGTTTTCAGTGTGTTGATCTAAGCGGGTGGCACGGGAGCGGGTTTTGATCGACCGGACAGGGGTCTGAAAAGTCAGCGTTTTTAACTACTCGATGCTGTCGATCACGGAGTCGATGTCGAGGTCTTTTGGCAGTGGGACAAAGATGTCCTTTGGCTGCTCGTCGGTGAAGAGTTCGACGTCGTTGAGTTCCAGCTTTGGAGCGGACTTCGAAGTGGAAAGAGCCGGTCGCGAGGCAACTCGCGAGGTTCGCTGATCCATGATGACTCGGGCAGCTTCCCGCATGTCGTCGTTGCTCAACCGGCGAAGGTTGCTGAGTTCGGCCAGTGGCTCAAGAATGCCAGCCACTTTGCGAACGGTCGATTCCATCAGCACAACATCCAGCAGACTTTTTCGCATGCCGTCGATCGTGGTGACTTGTGTCTGAAGTTCGTCGTTGAGGTCGGTCAGAACTTCCAGAGTCTCGACAGCGTCAGCGACTTCTGCGGTTTGACGGTTCAGCGTATCCTGAATTTCGACAAGCTGAGTCAGGTTGCCTTCGGCTGAATCGAGGTCAGCTTCTGCGATCAGAGCGTCACGCAGTGTGAAGAGTCGTTCGGTATTGGCGAAGGCGGCTTCGGTATTGCCACCGTTTGAGACAACAGCGTCTTTCAGGGTGAAGAGTTCCTGAGCGGTCAGCTTTGCTGTTTCCAGACCTTCTGACTTTTCATTGATGTCATTCTTCAGAGCAATCATGTTGCGAGCGGCTTCGTGAGCGGCGGCGACATCGCCCGCTTCGTTGAAGACATCGTTCTTGATCGCGGCCAGAGCAGCGACGTGTTCCTGAGCGATGTCCAGGCCTTCGCCGTTGGTCATGATCTGATTCTTCAGCTCGCCGAATTTCTGCACAGCGTCGTAAGCATTGTCGATCTTTGCGACCTGAACTTCGGCAGCGTCGCGGACTTTGACCAGCTGATTGATAGCCGACATAGCATCAGTAGTGTTCTGGCCTGATTCGACAAGATGTCCCTGCATGGCAACCATGCGGTTGAGGCTGACTTCAGCAGACTCAACATTTTCAGTGTTTCTCAACACGGCATTCTGCAAACCGACCAGGCGGTCAAGCTTGGCGAACGCCGCACCTGTGTGGCCTGCTTCGGTTTCGATTTCGCTGCGAAGCTGAGCCAGAGCACTCATGCTGACGCGAGCGTCTTCGAGTTGTCGGTACTGCGACTTCAGGCTGGTCAGCAGGTTGTTCGTTTCCCAGACCTGATTGCGAACTCCGACGAGTTCTTCCATATCACGTTCGACGGTCGAAAGTTCGGTGCGGACCGAGGCAAGTTCCCGCATCATGGGCCGTCGCACCATGATGTCCATGCCTAAGAATCCGGTGGCGAGTCCGACGAAGAGCATGCTCCATCGAAACGCGGGACTGGCGACAAACTCGTTCGTCGCCGACGACTGGTCGTGGCCTGAGATTAACAAGGCTTCTCCTCCAGGGCTGAAAAATGTGGCAATCATCAGGAGATGGTTTGCCTTCCCGAGCGGCCTTGCATCAACAATTTCTGGTGGCCATCGTGCCACGATAATTGCCGTGCAGTCTGAGATGCCGGGGGGAAGGGTCATTTGCCTGGCCAGGCTACGCGTCGAGGCTGTCGTAGCGCCGGCAGTGAAACAAAGCAGGTAAGTCTCGGAAGGTGGTAATGTCCGCAGTCATCATGTGTGACGGCGTCATTGCTGGGGAAAACTCAATGGTGCCTGTCAAGCGTGAGCCGTCGATACGCGACCGATCTCACTCCAGGAGGCCGATTCGGTGCAGGCTGCTCGGAATGGAAATCCGAAACGCGTCGGAGAGGGTGACGTTCTGCGACCAGATCAACTGGAACAACCGACAAACACCAGCTTGAGTGCCAGCATTGACTGTCGCTCCCACACCACCAGATATCGCCAGATTGACCAACCGGAATTGCTTCTCTTTGCTTCGTGACCGGACGATTTTTTGAGGTCCAGGTCACAGCCGTTACAACGCATCGCGCCCGTCACGGTCGGTAAATTGAGACCGGGGAAATTGCTCAGGCGAGGTCTGCAAGAATGCGAACGATCTCGGTTTGAAGAGCTCCGCCGGTGACGTGGACCTGTCCATCAGAATCGACAAAGACGTCGACCTCACTGCGCACTCCGAACTCAGGCTGGTAGATGCCAGGCTCGACGGAAAAACACGTCTGCTTCATGACGAGCCGGTCTTCACGAGTTTCCAGGTTGTCCATGTTGGCTCCGTTGCCGTGGACTTCCTGACCGATGCTGTGACCGGTGCGGTGGACGTAGAATTCGCCGTAGCCGGCCTCGTCGATCACCTTGCGGCAAGCGTCGTCCACTTCCCAGCCCTGGATTGGTCGGCCAGCTTCGTAAGCGTTGCGCACGCAGGCAATTGCGGCGTCGCGCGACGCGGCGACAATGTTGAAGATTTCGGTGTACTTCGATGGAACTTCTGTGCCGACGAAGCCCGTTCGAGTCAGGTCGCTGTAGACGGCTCGTGGTCGATCCATCTTTGCCCAAAGGTCGACCAGTACAAAGTCGCCTTCACGAATCGTCGTGTTCTCGCCGGTGCCGGTTTCGTAATGAGGATTTCCGCTGTGAGGTCCTCGGCCAACGATGGGCGGGTGGTAGGTGGTCATCTTGTTCTTTGCGAAGTGATCCATGATGACGTCCGAGATGGCCATCTCTTCGACCGAACCGTTGTTGCGAATTTCGTCGGCGATGAATTTCCAGACGACGTCGAACGCGGCGTTGGTGTGTGTGGCCGCTTCGAGATGCATCTGCCACTGCTCGTCGTCCCACGTTGCTTCGAACGACTGAATCAGGTCACCTGAAGGAACGATTTCAGGTCCGAAACTGCGGACCAGTTCGATTGTGCCGGCGTCAACTTTTGAAATGTACGGGTTGGCGTTTCTTGGCGAATATTCCATCGCGATCCGCGAGTGCCCGTTCGTCAGCGCTTCGATGCCCGCCTCAAGCTCCTGCCATTTCAAATAAATGGTCTTGTCGCCAGGGAGGTGGTCAAACACGCCGGACTCGATGCGGTGGACCAGTTTGTGAGGCGTGCCTTCTCGCGGGATGCAGTAGAAGCAACGACGCGAGCCCATCTGATCGTCAGCCAGTTGCAGCACTCGACGCGCGAGCACGTTGCTCCCTCGGAAATCACAAAGCAGCCAGGCATCGACGTTCAGTTCAGCAAGAGCGGCCTGAATTTTTCCGAGATCAAACATAGCAATTATTCCGTGACGGCTGGCGAGGAACGTGATCCTCGAAGGTTAGAAGATTAGTTGTAAGGAGCCAGTCTCTGAATCGTAGAACATCGTAGAGTAACGTGGCTAGAAACCGGCAGCTCCCGAACCTGAACCCTGCCGGCTTGACGGAGTGGCTGCCGGGGCGACTGTTGGAGGGGCGATCAGGCCGCCGGCTGCAAACTGCTCGCGGCGGCTGGCGTAACGAATCGGGAAGGACGGCCAGACGGTATTTCGATTGTTATCTGCCTGGTCATCGATGAAGTCCGAAACCGGACCATCGAAAATTCTCCCACTGGCGAACAGGCTTTCGCTGGCGTACTGAGTAAAGCCGAGCCACTGCCGGTCGGGGGCGATGATGCCGAAGAGGTTTGCTCGCTCGGGACGAAACTCCATGAAGTTTCGTGGCAGCGGAGCGGTGTGAAGGGCTGTCAGCAGGAAGGCCATCGTGACGTACCCTCCGATGAGTCCGAAACTCCAACGACCGATACCATACGCCAGACCGCTCATCTCGATGTAACGCGGCGAGAGTTTTTCCATCAGCACCTTCAACCCAAAGACGAAGCCGCCGAAAAGTCCGACGAGCATGATGACGTCCCAGCGGTAAGGCCACGCGCCGCTGCTTAGCAGATTGCTTTGGGC
>JADHNX010000041.1 GCA_016779365.1 Planctomycetaceae bacterium | reverse complement strand
TACGAAAAAATTACGACTGATCCTGCTCAAGCGAGACAGCAGCGACCGCATCGAACGTGCGGCTCAGGAACTGACAGAGTTTCTGCAGTCTCAACCCGACACGGAGCTGCTCACGGTCACAGTCATCGAAGAGCTTGACCCGGCAACGCTGGACGGGTCGGAGATAGCCGTGGTCCTGGGCGGCGATGGTGCCATTATTCGGGCATGCCGGCAGCTCGGAATGCGACAGCTTCCGATCATTGGGATCAATCTTGGCAGACTGGGATTTCTGGCGGACTTGACGCCGAGCATCTTCCGAGATCGATTCGACGAAATTCGCGCCCGCCGTTTCGACGTCGTCGAGCATCTGATGTTTCAATGCTCGATGACACGGTCAAACGGAGAGTCGAACTCGTGGCTGGGTGTAAACGAGATCGCCGTCAGTGCTGAAGCAACGCTTCAGATGGTGGAAGTCGCGTTGAGCATTGATGACGCTCCCGTCACCACTTACAGCTGCGACGGTTTGATCATCAGCACGCCGGTTGGGTCGACCGCCCACAGCCTGTCAGCCGGCGGTCCGGCGATCCGGCAGGATCTGCCCGTCGTGGTGGTCACTCCGATTTGTCCACATACGCTTTCGAATCGAGCACTCGTCGACGACGCGAACCGCCGTTACCAACTGGAACTTCCCTCTGCCAGAACGGAAGTCGTGCTGGTTATTGACGGGCAGATTCGAGTCCCCTTCCAGGTTGGCGACCGCGTTGACTTTCAGAAAGCCGACATCACGTTCAAACTGGCGCGACTGGCCGGCCACAATTATTACAGCGTCCTGGAAAAGAAGCTTGGCTGGAGCGGCCAGCCTCGATACTCCGCCGACGACTGAGCATCCAGTCAGAAGCCTGCGTCCTGGCGCACCGATCTACAACAACAACCTCGCAAGCCCCCCCAATTAATCCCACACAGAAACAAATCTGAACTCATGGCTGAAACGAAGCAACGACGAGCACTCATCACAGGCATCTCCGGCCAGGACGGTTACTACCTGACCCGCTTCCTGCAGGAACGCAATTACGAAGTCCACGGTATCGTCTCGTGCCGAGCACCTGGCATCGGCGAGGCGGGCGAGCGGCTTTACTACGCGGACCTGGCCGATGGCTCAAACCTGTCGCAGATTCTGGACAAGTCGCAGCCGGACGAGGTTTATAACCTTGCCGCGCAAAGCCACGTTCGATTGTCCTTCGACCTGCCTCAATACACGGCAGACGTGACCGGGGTTGGCGTCCTGAGAATGCTCGATGCGATTCGCGAATTTCAGCAACGGGCGGGTAAACAGGTTCGCTTTTACCAGGCGTCGTCGAGCGAAATGTTCGGCAAGGTCGTCGAGACCCCTCAGTCAGAGTCGACGCCGTTCTATCCTCGCAGTCCGTATGCCTGTGCCAAGGTTTATGCCTACTGGCAGACGATTAACTATCGCGAGTCCTACGACATGTTCGCGGTCAACGGGATCCTTTTTAACCACGAATCACCACGACGCGGCGAAGCGTTCGTCACTCGTAAGATTTCGAAGGCGGTCGCGCGAATCAAACTCGGCCTGCAGGAAAAACTGAGCCTTGGCAACATCAACGCGCAGCGTGACTGGGGCTTTGCCGGGGACTTCGTTGAAGCCATGTGGCTGATGCTTCAGCAGGATGTTCCTGAGGACTACGTCGTCGCCACTGGTCAGGTTCACTCGGTCCGCGATTTCCTCGATGCCACATTCGGGCACGTCGGTCTGGATTGGACTGACCTCGTCGAAACTGATCAGAACCTGTTCCGCCCCGCCGAAGTGGATCTGCTTTGTGGCGATGCCTCAAAGGCTCGCGAGAAACTCAACTGGCAGCCGAAAGTCAGCTTCAAAGAACTGGCTGAGATGATGGTCGACCACGATCTGAAACTGGCCCGCAAAGAAATGGGATAACGGCTCGCGTTGCGGAACTACTATGAGAGTCTTCGTTTCTGAGTACGTCTGCGGCGGTGCCTGGCCGGAAGAAACGCTCGATAGTTCGCTGGCAGCCGAAGGTCGAGCGATGCTGATCTCGCTCGTTCAAGATATGTTGCGACTCTCCGATGTCGAGGTTGTCACAACGTGGGACAATCGACTTGGAGCGTTTCCGCTCGGGCTGACCCCAACGCTCACCGTCGAGTCAATAACTTCGCCACGGAACGAACAGCAAGTCTTCGAGCGATTGTGTGAACAGTCCGACGCGGCGTTTGCCATCGCGCCGGAGTTTCACGGCATCCTCACCGACCGAGTCAGAACAGCGTCAGTACGAACTCGACTGGTGGGATGCAGCGTCGAAGCAACGGCGCTCTGCAGCGACAAACTCAGACTGGCAGCATTTCTTGATGAAGCCAGCATCCCGACAGTCTCGACAGAAACATTCGAACCAGCCAGCGAGATAAATCCTGTCGAGAGTGGCGACGTCCGATTCCCCTGCGTGATCAAGCCTCGAGACGGTGCGGGATCGTTCCTGATCCGCAAAGTATCGAATTCAAACGAGTTTTCTGCTTTGTCGAAGCAACTGCTGACCGACGGCGACGGGTTAAATTTTGTGCGGCAACCATTCATCGACGGAGTCGCGATTTCGTGTGCCGCTATCGTGACGGCAGTCCAAGGGGGGGAGCCTGATCGTTTGAGAATTGATGTGCTGCCTCCCTGTCAGCAGATTCTGTCGAACGATGGCTGTTTCGCTTACGAAGGGGCCGACTTTCCCGCCCGCATAACGCCGCTCATGAAAAATCAGATCGAACGCCTCGTGCATCGTTGCTGTTCGGTGATCCCCGGCCTGAACGGTTATGTCGGCTTCGATCTGCTGGTACCACATGCAGAAAACGACGAGCCGACCGTCGTTGAGATCAACCCTCGCCTGACGACAGGGTTTCTGCTCTGGCAGAAGACGTGTAAAGACAATCTCGTCGCTCGAATGCTGGCACTTAACAACGACGATGCCCCGACGGTGGAAAGTCCGCTGTCCTGGAAACCCGCTCCATCAGTCATCAGAATGAATTCGCTGATTGAGTAACTCGTGTTTTGACAACGAGAGAGCAGACAATTTGAAACAGGAGAAAACAGAGAGTGCATATGCCCTTCCCTCCGAACACTTTCTCTGTTTCCTCTGTTGAGTGCCTGTTTAGCAGGAGAAATAAAAAATCCCGCAGGATTACAAAGCGAATCCTGCGGGAGTTTAAGATGTCAGGATTGAAGGCCCCCTTAAGTCGAAGCTTCGTCTTCGGGTTATACCATTTCAGCGACTTCCAGAACTTCTTCGGCCTCAACAGACATTTCGAACTTTACGTTGCGACGACTTCGTCGTTTGCCAATCTTCCGATCGATTGCTCGTGTCAGATGTTTGAGGGATTCAACAATTGCCTGATGAACGATTCCGCTCTGGGCTGTGACGGCAAAATCACCAAGGGAACCGGCACTGGCTGAAATCCGGCAACAGACATCCGGGTTCTCGCCTCGATGGTGGCCAACCTCGCTCAAACTGATCGAAACCTGATGAAGCCGGGGCGAAAACCTCGCGAGGCATTCGTCAGCTCGGTCTCGAATGAATCGTTCTCGGCGTGAGTTTGCAACCGCAAGATTGTCATGAACGTTAACCTGCATGGCATTTCCTCTCCGTGACGAAAGTGGACACTCTTTAGAACTGTCGATACTTACTACTTACTCTGCTGAAAGATTGATGGTTTGAAACCTGCTTTTGATCGATTCTCCGTATGAAGGTCAGACCGTCTCAAAGCTATCCTGGTTCACGTTCCGAAGCTGGTTCGTTTCGATTGAGTGCGACTACCGCAGAAGTTAACACTCGACACAGGCGGCGCTCGCATTTACTTCAGAACCGTCGCTACGTCGCCCGCCGCCGCACTCAGGTATAACGGACGCTGTGGTTGCTTTTCTCGCGGGAATAAATCCTGGACAGAACGAAGCAGGTCGCGGCGGCTGATCTGACCGATCAGCTTTCCATTAGCGATGACTGGAAATCGCCGAGCCGACGTCAGGAAAAATTCCTGAGCAACTGACATGAGGTCATAATCCGGACCGACTGTCGCCACGTGCCTGAATGCAAAGTTTTCGACGCGCCATTGATGACGAGGCGTGGGCGTAAACCATTCCGAAAGCATCATCGAGCCGGAGTTGGACTGATAACTTTTGACGAGTCCGTCGAGTTCGGCTCGCAGCACGTCACGACGACTGATCTGACCGACCAGGTGACCGTGATTCAGAACAGGCAGGCGTCGATAGTGAGTCTCGCTGAATCTGGACCGCAATTCAGAGAGCTGAGTTTGTTCGGTAACCGTCCGAGCACGATCCGAGTCCATCCAGGCGGAAACAGGTCCACCTGACATCTGATTCCAGGTAAGGTCAATCAGTACTCGCATCGCTGAGCGTTCGGAAAAAACTCCCTTGAACTCTCCAGACTGGTGAACGACGGGCAGTCCAGAAACCCGATTTGTCAGGAGTTTGTCGATCGCATCAAAGACATCGCAGTCGAGCGAAACCGTCACCAGTGATGACTGCATGCAATCTTTCGCGCGAACGAAACTTGGACTCTCCTCGCATCGACGTTGTCGTTCGTTGTCGATGACCGCAAAGGCATTCATGCAGGACTTCTCTGAAAAAGTCCCGAGGAATCGACCGTTCTGATCCACGACCGGCGCACCGGAGATTCCCCTCTGAAGAAGTCGATCAATTCCGTCAAGAACATGCTCCTCCGGGGAAAGGGTGACAAGACGAGTGGTCATTACATCGGCGACGGTCAATTCGACTTCTTGCATAGGTCACTCCAGAAAACAGGGATAAGCAGGCAGAAACTCCCCGACGTCAAGCATCAATGAGCAGTGTTTTCCTTCGTCGTCAGCCCTCACCACCAATCTCGGTGTACCACACATCCTGCATTAGGACAGCCTCTCGCCGACTATGTCTGGCCAGGAGTTCGACCCAACTCTTTAAGTCAGCCTCAAGTTCTTTTGCGAGACGATCGAGCGGAATGTCGCGTTCGATGCCATTTCGGAGTTCTCGCAATGACTTACAAAGCTCGTTCTGTTCGGCTTCGATTCTTGCGACTCGCGAGATCAGATGCGGAAAACTGCCGAGCAAATCGTTGTACCAGCCTTCGCGACTGGTCAGCTCTGACTGCTCACACATAGCAGTAATCAATGCATCGAGGATTGGCCTGAGCCAGTGGATGGCTTCTTCATCAAGATGGTCCTGAAGCATCTCACGAATGTCACCCACAAGTAACCACGTGAGCGTTGTGCATTGTTGAGGCTGACGAACGGCGAGCGTTGACTGCATGGCTGGACTCCCTGAGAAGATGATCTACTAAGCGTGACTCCTTCGTGGAGTTCGTTTTAAGGACGACCCCGGTGTGCGTTTTCGAACGCAATGCGCAAATCGCAACGGACAATGGATGCTGCGAACCCTGCAAGGCAACGATTGTGAACGCTGCCGTCGCCTGCGGCCATTTAAGAGCAGAAGCTGTGCCAGAAAGTTGCTTCCATCGCAATCGGACACGAGCCCGGTCGCAATATGCCGGGAACGACCATCGAGCCGTTGCATCAAACGCTCGATAAAGCGATGTCGTTTTTCGTGACTGCTCTCGTTTCGGCCAAAGCAATCACACTGTTTTGACGGATGAACTCCCACCGACCGGCCTTGACCTGCCGGCCAGAGCCGCACGCCGTCCTGTTTGTCGAGCAAGAACGTCAGCATGGCTGAGTCTCCAGCGTCGAACCCGGACTTGATCGCAAGGTCGATTTATTCCGAACCGAAGTTGTCGATTCTGAGATGTCGAACCAATTGAAATGAAATTCTTGAGAGGAACTCTGCAATCACGGACAGGCCTGGAACGAAACCTGTTTCCGTCATTTGCGGCTCAGTTTACTCGTACAGGAGTAATCTCCTAACCCCAAAACACCTGAAGTTTAAGTGTTTGATAAATCATCAACTTTCGCAGAAACACTTCTTGACGAATTTCAATCTGCTGATCCTGATTCATTACCTGTTCCCGTGGCCGGGCTTTGAGATGTCGAGAATTAAAAAAGCGAGTTTCGGTTGCCGGCCATTCAGAATTGAGGACTTCGTCGTCGTCGGACCGTCTGTCAATGATTGAATTTGCGCGGCGCATAAACAGAGACGGGCGAAGTTGCCCGTCTCTGACTGAAGCGTGCATCTCCCGATTGAACAACCTGGAGAGCTACTTACCGGGCTTTGGCGTTGCCTTTTTCGGCTTCGCATTCTTGGGCTGTTTTGCCGGCGAAGGATTTGCCAGACGAGGTTTCAGGCTGGGCGGATTTTTTGAGACCGAGCCGGTGTCGTCAGGCACTTCGTAGACCTTCTGAAGTCGGGCCAGTTCGGCTTTCAGCTCTTCGACGACGCCAGCGTAAGCGGGATCGTCGTAGCGGCTGGTCATTTCCCGCGGATCTTTCTTCAAGTCGTAAAGTTCCCATTCGTCGAGATTGTAGAAGTGAATGAGTTTGTGCTGAGGAGTCCGAACTCCGTTATGACGCCGCACCATGTGTGCTGCCCGTCGATCTTCGTAGAACTCGTAGTAGTGATAATAAAGGCTTTGTCGCCAGGCCTTCGGTGTTGATCCGTCGAAAAGCGGTTTCAGACTGACGCCCTGCATGTCGGGTGGGATGTCGACGCCAGCGATATCCAGGAATGTCTCGCCGAAGTCGAGATTCGATGTCAGTTCCTGACAGCGCGTACCAGGCTTAGTGACGCCCGGCCAGCGAACCAGAAATGGCATTCGATACGATTCTTCATACATGAAGCGTTTGTCGAACCAGCCGTGGTCACCGAGATAAAAGCCCTGGTCGGACGAGTACATGACGACGGTGTTTTCCGCGAGACCGGTTTCGTCAAGATAATCGAGCAAACGACCGACGTTGTCATCGACCGACGCTACGCACCGCAAATAATCCTTGATGTATCGCTGATATTTCCAACGAATGAGTTCTTTGCCCTGCAGATTTGCTTTGCGGAACTCTTCATTCTTTGGTTCGTAAGCGGCATCCCAGGCGGCTCTCTGTTCGGGCGTCAGATTGCCAGGCGGCGTCAGCTTCAGATCGGACGCTGTCATGGTTCTGGCGATGCTCATGTCCTGCTCGTGAGCGGCGCGGCCTCGCCCTTCGTAGGTGTCGAACAGATTATCAGGCTCGGGAATCGTAACGTCGTCGTACATCGTCAAGTGCTTCGGGCTGGGCTGCCAGTTTCGATGCGGAGCCTTCTGCTGAAACATCAGCATGAACGGCTTTTCGCCATCGCGTCCTTTCTTCAGCCAGTCGAGAGCCAGGTCAGTGATGATGTCAGTTGTGTATCCGACGTGGTTGACCTTATGGCCGTTTTTAATCATCGGCGGGTTGTAGTACGGCCCCTGCCCTTGAAGGATTTCCCAGTAGTCGAACCCCTGCGGATCGCTGATGCCTCCGTGGCCAAGATGCCACTTGCCGACAATCGCTGTCTGGTATCCAGCCTTCTGGAGCAGCTTTGGAAACAACTGCTGGCCACAGTCGAATCGGTTTCCGTTCTGACGGAAACCGTTCAAGTGACTGTGCTTTCCAGTCAGGATGACAGCTCGGCTCGGACCACAGATCGAATTCGTGCAGAACGTATTCTCAAAAAGCATCCCTTCGTTGGCGATGCGGTCGAGGTTGGGCGTCTGATTAATCTTAGAACCGTAGCAGCTCATCGAATGAGTCGCGTGGTCGTCCGTAAAAATGAAGATGATGTTCGGCTGCTTTTGAGTCTCCGACTTCTGAGCAGCTGAGCAATCGCTGATCAGGTGGCAGAAAACCGACAGAGCAATGCAGCCAGGAAGAATACCGAAATGAGCTTTCATCAGTTGTTTGCCTCCAGAGAAAATGAGTTTCCATTAAGCTAACCGGATTCGACGTACCTGAGTTTGCTGAGTCAACGGTTGAATGCAAAGGTTGAATGCAATGTTGCCTGGCCGTTCTGCAGATCAAAGGTGTCTGGCAAACTCGCATTGCTGAGTTAAGAGTTGGCCAGAGAATGGACGACAGTCGACGGATCACGATTAATCTAGTCGACTTCGGCTGAGACCGGCACCGTGGACGTCCTGACTGTCCGTCGCCATGAATGAGATTACTCACAGAATTTCGGGAACCTTGCTCGGCAAACAGCGTCTCTGATGCCAGATTGGCAGACCTGAGTTGAGTTGAGCAGAGAGGGCACGTAGCAGTTTTTTCGCAACATTTTATCTCACTTTGCGATAGACGTTGCGGTTGCGTGTTCAAGATCGACTGGCACGATCGTTGCTACATTCGGAGGGGACGAGGGAGAGCTTGCCAAAAAGGTCGCTCTCAACCTTGAAACTGAGAGGAGTCAACAATGGAAGCCAACAAGATAAACAGAATCGCTCGGCGAATGACCGCAGCGGAAGGGTATCTCGAACTGGGATTACCGGCGGACGCTTTGGCCGAGTTGCAGAATATTGAGAATCCTGCTCCTTTTGAGGGAGCTTACATGTGGTTACTCGGAGAGTCGTTACGGAACCAGGGGTTGTACGACGAGGCGATCGCACCGTTGCGACGAGCGGCGCGGACACTGCCCTCGGGAACTGGCCAGCAAGCACGGGAAGCATTGAAAGACTGTCTCGAAAAATCTGGCCGTTCGGCTACAGCTGACGACATGACTCAGACGATGGAGTATCTGGAACAACGGAGCGATACTGGCACATCTCAAATGGCTCGGACGGAGCTGCCTTCGAATGTCCGAATTGACATTCCACACTTTGGCAATTTGCAGATCAAGTTTGACCTTAACGACGGATTGACGATCCAACTGACTCGCCCCGATTCAGAATAAGATCCCGAAACAGGTTCCCGGAGGTTTTTCCAGGACGTACGTTCGTATCAGCAAGGCAATTGAAGCTTTGGATCGGCTCTCCGGAGCTGGTCTGGGTCCCGCGTGATCTGGCCCGACACGCGGGGCTTTTTTATGCGCCGAACGTTTCCGTTTACTCGCCCTGCCACCGATATCTCACCCTGTCAAAAACGCAGTTCAAGGCCGTTGATCCAGGAGTGGATTTCCTGATGGCCGATCTCGAAGAAATCGTAACCGGTGAAGACTCCCCAACCGTTGCGTGAAACGCCAATCGTCGTGCGTCCGTGGAAGAGACTTGCGTCGCCGACTCGCCCCCAGTCGAGAAGCGCTGTGACAACAATCGGGTCGGCAGGAAACCAGTCGGCCCCATAAGTGAAGTTAATTCCTTCGTCGGCCTCGTCGTTGTAGACCAGCCAGTTCGCCCCCAGGCCGGCTCGAAACTGCCACTTCTCACTTTGAGCAAACCGGTAGGTCACATTGAAGTCGCCCGTCCACAATTCATCGTGTCCGGTTTGAACATCTTCGTTCCGGTAGAAAAATTCGGTGTCGAATCCGAATCGCGAGGAATGTTCCATCAGCACTCGACCGTTGGCGTGAAAGATGTTGTCAAAGTTGTCGCCATACTGCCCCTGCAGAACGATCAACGAATCGTGAGCGCCTCGCGGCGACTTATCGAACAGCAGGCTGCCTTCTGCATTGTCGTAAGGATGCTCAGGAAAGTAGCCGCTGTAAGACAGATCGTCCTCCAGCGCCTCGTGTGGTCCCCAGAAAGGCGACGTCACCCCAACGAGCACTCCAGCGGCGAGAAACTCTGCGATAGCGTTGTCAGTATCGTCATCGTCTTCACAGTAGTCCGAGTGGTGGACTTGCTGGTCTCGTGATTTTTTCTCGCGTTTTGATGATGAAGCGTTACCTGCGGGAGCGCCGCCCGAGCCTGTGGAAGGTTGCCGGACTTCCGAACTGATCTTGTCGAATGTCCCAGCCAGCGCCGGCCTCATCAGACTTGCCGAGGCGACCGCAAAGACAACGATCAGTAAAACGAACGCCGATCGCCCTGAGGGGTGAAGACCTGGCATAATTCGCCTCAGTGAAAGATTGGCATCGTGAAGTGAAACGTGAGCAGCCTCAAGTGATGCCCGGCGGCAGAGTCGTCGACCAATGACGAGTCGGACGTGCGAAGGCTACGAAGAGAATGAACGCTCGGTCAATGTGGTTTGCGAAGCAGCGATCGGAGTGTTTGTAGCCGAACGCCGGATTGCGATGCTGACCTGCCCGTCACGATTCTTCACCGACGCGGACTCAACCAAGAACACCGAACTTGCGACCACTCTAACCACGGCTTCCAGTGCAGCAGCCTGAATCAGCGCCGCCTTGCTGTCGACAGCGAGCCGAATCATCAGACTGGCTGCCGCTTCCGACTTTCCTGAAGATTTCCCGAGACCATCACCACTTCACACCCCGAAGCGCGTTCTTCCAGCAACTTGAAACCGTCGCCAGCCTTACTGAGCGAAATCCTCACCGCCCCCCTGAACGGAACCGCCAGGCACCTTGACAAACATTTTTTCGCGCACGTCGGAGTAATCTATAACGTCGACATCAGGGCGAGCGGCGCGGATCGGTTCCGGAAGTTCCGCGTATTCCTGAACCCTTTACGCACCGTTTCCACCGTCGGTGGTAACAGGGGCTACTTCTGTTGGCTCGTTCTTGTCACACAAGTTTTGAACCGGACGGCTGATTCCGGTTGCGAGTGGTTGAAACCCGGTGCGTCCTCACCGTCCTCCGGTTCACCAGAAACAACAAAACGCAACCCGTTGCCAGAGCAACTGATTGCGTCTTGTTGAGAGCCTTTGATTAAAAGCGGAGAGGGAGGGATTTGAACCCTCGGTACCTTGCGGTACACCGGTTTTCGAGACCGGCACAATCGGCCACTCTGTCACCTCTCCGATTGCGGGGGCGGATGATAGGAGTCATGCTGCCGCCGCGCCAAGTCTTTGCGGGGCAGTGATGTTCTTGTTCTGCCTGTTGCAGATGCTTGTCGGGCGAACGTCTTTCGATCATTTGAACTTATGTCGCTTTCGAGAATCGGCAACGTTTAGACACGTCGCATTTGTGATTTTTCCTTAGTATTTAACCTGCGGAGCGAAACAAGAATCTGGTGCGCCAGCGTGCGCGACCGGCGGAGTTCATTGCCGTCAGGATTGGTTGCCGACAACCGCACTGGCACACAGCAAATTGCGTTCAGCCCGCTGGTCACACCCTGCTAAGAAAACTCACTGCCTTGTCGCGACCGGCGTCACGCAGACAGCGCCGAATTCCGCACAGGGCATGGCCGTCGGTTGGTTCCTGATGTTTTCAGAGATTGCAAATCTGCTGTTCACTGGCTGCGACGAAGAAATTCGGCTGAATGGCGATCGGTTACAAACTCTGCACCGTAGCCGGGATTGTCAGAACGCGGGAAAGGCAGAAGTAGCCGCACTCTCACGAGTGCGGCTACGCTACGGTGCTAGTCGACTGCCCGATCGCCAACAACGACTTGAATGAGGAATCTGTGCACGATCCTGATTGGCTGCTGCTGGAAGATGGTCCATTGATTGCCGTGAACAAGCCGGCGGGGATTCTCACCGAGGGGATTCCGGCGGGCGAGCAGACGATGGTGGGGCTGGTGAAGTCGTGGCTGTCTGAGAAGTACCAGAAGCCGGGTAATGTCTATCTTGGGATCCCGCACCGTCTGGACCGAGCGACTTCCGGAACGATCGTATTCACTCGAAATTCGAAGGCCGCAGCGCGGGTGGCGGAGCAGTTCGAGAAGCGACAGGTTTCAAAGACGTACTGGGCGTTGCTTGAAAAGCGTCCGGACGACGATGCCGGATTGCTTGTTGACTGGCTGCTGAAAGTTCCGGATCAAGCGATTTCGGAAGTGGTCAGTGAAGGAACGCCCAGGGCAAAGGAAGCGCGGCTGGAGTATCGGGTGTTACATGAAATCAAAGGGCGGTGGCTCGTCGAAATTCTGCTTCTGACGGGCAGGATGCACCAGATTCGAGTCCAGTTTGCGTCGCGCGGATGTCCTGTTGCTGGAGACTCGAAGTACGGCGGTGGCGAATGGCCGGATCCGGATACTGACGGGACGAATGACGACTTGATGCCGGCAGAAATCCCGACTGCTGCTTCAGAGAAATCTGTCTCGGCTGCGGCCAGCTCGGCTTCCGATAACGCGATGGAGCCAGTTCACCTGTCGGTGTCCGATCTACGGATTGCCTTGCATGCTCGTTCGCTGAGCCTGCTTCACCCGATTCGGTACGACAAGTTGATTATCGATTCGCCGGTGCCAGCCTATTGGGGGCTGTCCGGTGAAGCATTGCTGGCGTAGCTGGCGAACTTATGGAGATTTCCACTCCGCTCGTCCTGCAAGAAGGATCAGATCAGTCGGCAGCGATGTTCAGGAGAATCTTCCCCCCTCGACCGGATGTTTCGGCGGCGCGGACGGCGGAGACAATCTCTTCAAGTTGAAAGCTCTCACCGATCTCACTGGCGAGTACGCCTTCGCGAATTAAACCGGAAACTGTCCTGACGAGCTTCAGTTTGGCGGTCAGCTTCAACGTTTCCATGTAGTTGCCGAGCCAGAATCCGGAAATCGTCGCTCCAGGCGTCATCAGCGAGCGAGACGGGACGGTTAATGATTCCCCGGACAGCGTGCCGAAGACGAGCATGTTCGCTCGTTTCCCCAGAACGGCGATGACAGCTGAACCTGTCGCGCCACCGACGCAATCGATGGCGGAGCGGATGACGCTGCGTTCAGTCGAGGCGCCGGTTGCTGCGGCGACGGCGGCTCGAAACTGATCGAGTGAGTGTTGCTCCGGATCGAACCAGATTGCGGCATCGGCGCCTGCGGATTTCAGTTCGGCGACCTGAGCTTCTCGTCTGACGACACTGAGTGTTTTGAAACCAAACCGTTTTCCCAGGCGAATGATCATGTGACCGAGCACTGATCCGGCGGCGGTTTGAAGCAGCCATTCTCCGGCGGGCACTCGAAGAACTTCCCGACACATCACGAACGCCGTGACGGGATTCACAAAGAATGTTGCCTGCTGCTCCAGAGTCAGGCGGCCGGTCAGGAGATTCGAAAAGGGGATCACCTGCGAAGCCGGGACGATGTTTTTCTCTGCCCAGTTGCCTCCTTGACGCGAGAGTACGGCAACGCGTTTGCCGACCATCATCTTTGCCCGCAGTCCGCCGCCAGCCGATTCGACAATGCCGACGCCTTCGAAGCCGGGCGTCGCCGGGCAGTCAGCACTCAGCGTGTACTGGCCGCGGACGAACATCAGGTCCGAGGGGTTGATCGGGCAGCACAACATCCGAACTTTGACCTGCCCGTGTTTCGGATCAGGCTCGGAAACTTCTTTGACTGTCAGTACAGATTCCGGAGCACCGGTGGCATCAAAAACGACGGATTTCATGGCGGTTACTTTGCAGGATTCGGCTGGTTGCTTTGGTCATCGTCGACGTGGCCCGATCGGAAGATACTTTATACCAGTCTCAATAATTAAGAACTGGTAGTCGGCAAATACTCTTATCTGAAAGCAAAGTCACCAGCGAGAGCACAAACACGCTTCGATTCCAAACTCTGTTTTCTCTGCGGTCTCCTGTTCAGAAACCTGATCACTCACCAGAATCTGCTCCTGGCGAAACTGGAACGATTGATGGTGCATGTTCAGGGAAGATTCTGTGGAAGATTTGCTGCATTCTGAAGACCTGCCGAAGCTCGATGGTGGGACGCTGCTGCTTTCATTTTCGGGTTGGATGGACGGCGGCGACGCGTCGACAGGGACGGTTAGTCGGTTGATCCGACTGCTCGATGCCGAACTGGTGGCCGAAATCGACATCGAACCTTTCTACATATTCAATCTGCCAGGATCGATGGAACACACGGCGCAGTTTCGTCCGCACATCGATATCGAAGAGGG
>JADHNX010000040.1 GCA_016779365.1 Planctomycetaceae bacterium | reverse complement strand
TCGACGTTCTTCACGCTTTCGGAATCGTCCGATGTCATGCCCACAAAAACGACGCCTTTGCTGTGATACTTGTCGTAGAGGTCAACAAGGTCTGGCATTCCTTCGTGACAGTACGGGCAGTTCAGAAACCAGCCGTTGACGAGGACGACTTTGCCCTGAAGATCTTCCGAAGTCGGGCCGTCTCCATTGAGCCATCCTTCAACGCCAGTAATCGGAGGCATGGTCGCTCCGAGTTGTAACCCGGCTCGCGACTGGTCAAGCATGTCGAGTTTCCACAGCAGCGGAGCGACCGCGACAATAATCGCCAGAGCGAAAAGCAGGCCGATGGTCTGAAGAGTTGTTTTCGACATGTTTCGAAGCTTTCGCAGATAGACGTCAGTTTTGGTCGAGAGCATGAACGCATCAGACCGCTCGTCAGCGGAACTGGACGACAGTCAAAGATATGACGTGACACGACGGATGACGGGACGTGTCCTGATTGACGACCTTCGATTCCAGTGATCGTCGAGACATGTCGATATAACCGGCACAGACAGCAGTCGCGGCGGCGGTTCGCCTGGCGCGAGCTTGACAATCATTCTGAAACTCGATCTGCTGTTGCGACAGTTAAGTCGATTCTAATGGAACAAATGCTGCTTCCCACCCGCCGCCCTCAGCGGCTTGAGCAGTACCCAAACTTCGACTCCCACCTTGTCGCCAGGAACAAACCCGTGCACCAGGAACAAACCCGGTATGCCGGGATGTGTCATTCAGCTTCAAACAAATTTCGCAATCCCCTCAGTTTGTGAACCTTCAGGAGAGTGTCTTATGCGCACTGGTACTAATCGTCGTGGATTCCTGCAGGCCGGATTTGCCGGTGGTGTCGGACTTTCGCTTGCTAACTATTTCCAGATGCAGAAAGCTCAGGCCGACCTGAAGACCTACGAGAACTTCGAGGGCACGGCGAAGAACGTGATCTACATTTACCTTCCCGGTGGATGTGCTCATCAGGAGACGTGGGATCCCAAGCCATTCGCCCCAGTCGAATACCGAGGACCGATGGGTTCAATCGAAACTAACGTTTCGGGCATTCGCATCAACGAGACGATGAAACACACCGCCAAGGTCATGGACAAGATCACGATCTGCCGATCGATGACCCACGGCGAAGCTGCTCACGAGCGTGGCACTCACAACATGTTTACAGGAGCTCGACCAAGTCCTGCCCTGAAGTACCCAAGTATGGGCAGCGTAGTCAGCCACGAACTTGGACCACGGAAGAATCTTCCGCCATACGTGTGTGTTCCGAACCAGCCGAATGAATTTGCAGGCACCGGATACCTCAGCTCGTCATATGCACCTTTCAGCCTGGGTGCAGACCCCGCAGCCAACGGATTCAAAGTTCGAGACCTGAACCTGCCGAGTGGCATCGACGACGCTCGATTCACGACGCGTCGCAATGTTCTGGATAAAGTGAATGACCACTTCCTGTCGAAAGAAAAGGCCGACAACCTGGACGCCTTGAACAGCTTCTACGATCGAGCCTACAGCCTGATCAGCTCGCCGGCTGCTCGTGAAGCTTTCAACATTGATGCCGAAGACGGCGGGCTGCGAGATCGATACGGACGCAATCAGGCAGGTCAGCGAATGCTGATGGCCAGACGTCTCGTCGAAGCCGGAGTCCGATTCGTCACTCTGACCTACGGCGGCTGGGACATGCATAACGGCATCGAAGCCGGCATTAAAAGTCAGGTGCCATCTCTCGACCAGGCGTTGGCTGCTCTGTTGACGGACCTCGAAGATCGCGGCCTTCTCCAGGAAACTCTGGTCTGCATTGCGTCGGAGTTCGGTCGAACACCGAAGATCAATGCAACGGCCGGTCGAGATCACTGGCCAAAAGTCTTCAGTGTCGTTCTTGCGGGTGGTGGTGTGAAAGGTGGCTACGTCTTCGGCTCGTCCGACGCGACTGCCAGTGAACCAGACGAAAACCCACTGAGCGTTCTCGACTGGGCCACCACGATCTACCACACGATGGGTATTGTCGCCGACAAAGAATTGATGGCCCCTGGCGATCGTCCTATTGAAATTGTCGACGGCGGAAAAGTTCGTCGAGAGCTTCTTGTTTGATCGAGATTAAAGAAGCCCGGCGCCTGATTTAATGGGCGCCGGGCTTCGTGCGTATTTTGAGTTTTTAAGTATCGGTTTTCGCTGAACTGCTGATGTTATTCGCAGTTTCGATTTCGAAGTATCCCGCGATTTAGAGGTATGGATATGCCTGCGTTCCGGACCTTCCGTTCGCTGCTGGCTTTTGTGCTACTGCTTTCTGCCAGCACGTTGTTTGCCGCTTCTCCTCGGTTGTCGATCATTCTTCCACGAGGCACTCAGCGAGGTAAGGACGCCGAACTGACTTTCAGCGGACGACTGCTCGCTGACGTCGAAGAAATCATGTTCTACGAGCCTGGATTCTCAGTTAAAGAATTCAAACCGGTCAACGCGAACTCATTCAAAGCAGTTGTCAGCGTTTCGCCAGATGCTCGTCTGGGAGAGCAGGTTTGCCAGGTCCGCACGAAGACTGGTATTTCCGACTTTCAAACGTTTTACGTGGGCTACATGCCCGACATCGATGAGAAAGAGCCGAACAGCGACTTTGCGACTCCGCAGGAAATTCCGATGAACGTCACGGTGAACGGAGTCGCCAACACCGAAGACGTCGACTACTACGTGGTCGAAGCGAAGAAAGGCGACCGCATTGCCGCTGAAGTTGAGGGCATGCGGCTTGGAACAACTCTGTTCGACCCTTACGTGGCAATTCTCGACAGCAAGCGTTTCGAACTGGCAGCCGCAGACGATTCACCGTTGCTCGTTCAGGACTGCGTCGTTTCTGCGATCGCTCCGGAAGACGGCAAGTACACGATAGAAGTCCGAGAAAGTTCGTACGGCGGAAATGGCAACTGCCGATACCGAGCCCACATTGGCGTCTTTCCTCGCCCCACAGCAGTCTATCCCGCTGGTGGAAAGATCGGAGAAGAAATTGAAGTGAAGTTCATCGGCGACGCTGCCGGGGAGTTTACCCAGAAATTCACGCTGCCCACCGAAGTCATTTCTGAGTACGGCCTATTTGCTGGCTCGGACGGAAACTGGTCGCCCAGCTGGAACACCTTTCGATTGTCCGACGTCGGCAACTCAATGGAAGTTGAACCAAACAACGATCGTGCGACTGCAAGTCCCGCTGAATTCCCGACTGCTTTCAACGGAATCCTTCAGGCTGCCGGCGATGAAGATTACTTCAAGTTTACGGCAACGAAGGGGCAGCAGTTCGAGGTCGAGTGTTACGGCCGCCGCATTCGATCCGCAATTGATCCTGTGATGTACCTTTACAATGCCGAAGGTGGTCAAGTGGCTGCCAACGATGACTCGCGAGGTCCGGACAGTTACTTCAGATTCAACGTGCCTGCCGATGGTGAGTACACATTGCGTGTTACGGACCACCTTAAACGTGGCGGGCCGGACTTCGTTTACCGGGTCGAGTTCCAACCAATCAAGCCCGGTCTGGATCTGAGCATCGCCCGGTCTGAACGCTACGGCCAGTACCGACAACAGATTTTCGTCGGCAAGGGCAATCGGTTCGGAACGAACATCAATCTTGCCCGCCGGAACTTCGGAGGCGAACTCGTTCTGGCTCCTAAGGAACTGCCGGCTGGAATAACGATGCACCATGACAAGGTGCCCGCCAACATGAGCGTCATGCCGGTCGTTTTTGAAGCTGCGGCTGATGCTCCTCTTGGTGGCGGACTGTACGACTTCACCGCTCACCACGCGGAGAATCCAGAAATCAAAGGCGGATTCACCAACACGTCGGACTTTGTCTATGGAGCTCCTGGGCAATCTCTTTACTACACCAAAACTGTGGACAAACTCCCAATCGCCGTGGTCGATGAGATCCCATTCAAGCTGGATATCGTCGTTCCGAAGGTTCCCATTACTCGCAATGGTTCGATGCAGTTGAAAATCGTCGCGACGAAGAAAGAAGGCTGGGATGAACCAATTACGATCCAGTTTCCGTTCCGTCCACCAGGGTTAGGAGCAGGAAGCTCTATTCAAATTCCCAAAGGCCAGACCGAAGGTCTCTACCCGCTCAATGCGAATGGCAGTGCCGCTGTCGGAACCTGGAAAGTCTTCGCGATCGGTTGGGCTGCTGTCGAAGGAGGAAACGCTTTCGCGTCGTCCGCTCTCACTCCACTGGAAATTTCGGAGCCATTCGTGACGTTTGCGATGAGCCGTACCGCTTGTGATCAGGGTCAGGAAACGGAAATCGCCTGCAAGCTGACACAGACTAAGGAATTTCCTGGTGAAGCGGTCGCTCAGATTTTTGGATTGCCGAATAAAGCGGTTGCCGAGCCAATGAAGTTTACGAAAGACACTGAAGAGGTCATCTTCAAAGTGAAGACCGATGCAACGACTCCAGCCGGCCGACACAAAAGTGTCTTCGGACAGGTGACGATCACCATGAACGGCGAGCCCATTGTCCATAACGTCGGCTCAACTGAACTGCGGGTCGACGTTCCCTTGCCACCAAAGGTCGAACCGAAACCGGAAGCAAAACCTGCCGCCGTCGCCGCAGCCAAGCCTGATCCGAATCCTGTCGTAGAGGCTCCGCCGCGAAGACTGACTCGACTCGAAATGCTTCGGCTTGAGAAGGCGAAGGCTGCTGCTGCCGGGAAATAAGCAAAGTCGTTCTTACTGAATACTGAGTTTGTTCTACCCGTCAGCTGTTAAATTGATTTTTGATATTTGCCCAAAAGGCACTTAAAGGATTACCGCCATGCTTCGTTCCCAGTTGTGGACTGTTGCTGTTGCGATCGTCGCGTCTGTCTTGTCGCCTTCGGTGCATGCTCAGGACAAGCCAATTTCGCTTGAGGTCTACCCGGCCGAAGTCCACATCAACACGATGCGCGACCGCCAGTCTTTCGTTGCACAGGTCACCTATCCAAATGGTTTGACACTGGATGTGACGACGAAGGCAAAGCTGACGCTCAGCGATGCCGGAAAAGTAAAGCTGGCTGCAAACGTTCTGCACCCTGTTGCGGATGGAGAAAGCCAGCTCACGGTCGAATTCGAAGGGCTATCGAAGACTGTCCCGATCAAGATCGAACAGGCCACTGCAGACCGTCCGGTTAGTTTCAAGCTGGACATCATGCCAATCTTCATGAAGGCCAACTGCAACACCGGTAGCTGTCATGGGGCCGCTCGCGGCAAAGATGGATTCCGATTGTCGCTGTTTGGTTTTGACCCGGACGGCGATCACTATCGAATTTCGCGAGAACTCCCAGGCCGCCGTATGAATCTGGCATTGCCTGAAGAAAGTCTCCTGATGACCAAGTCGGTTGGCTCAGTTCCGCACACTGGCGGAAAGCGATTTGGAACGGACACCGAGTATTACGCCACGATGCTTCGCTGGCTCCAGGCTGGTGGCAACAACGACGTCGGTGAGATCCCTCAGGTTCTGTCCGTCGAGCTTTATCCACCTGCGGCTGTCCTGGATGGAGCCGACTCCACACAACAGTTGACAGTTCGAGCCAAGTATTCGGACGGAACCGATCGCGACGTCACGAACCTTGCAGTGTTTCTTTCGAACAACGACACAGCAGCGACCGTCTCGCCTGAAGGCCTCGTGACCGCTCACGAGCGTGGTGAATCATTCATCATGGCACGGTTTGAAACCCATACCGTCGGACGACATTTCATCACGCTTCCGAAGGGCCAGCAGTACGTCGACCCCAAAACGCCGGAGTTCAACTTCGTCGACACACTGATCTACAACAAGCTGCGAAAACTCCGAATCACTCCGTCCGGGCTGTGTACGGATGAAGAATTCCTGCGACGAGCACATCTCGACATCGTCGGCGTTCTGCCAACGGTTGAAGAGTACGCTCGATTCATGGAAGACAAAGATGAAAAGAAGAGGGAAAAGCTTGTAGACGAACTGCTGAATCGCAAAGAGTTCGTTGAAGTCTGGGTCATGAAATGGGCGGAGTTACTCCAGATTCGGACAACAAACGAGATCAGCTACAAATCGATGCTTCGTTACTACAACTGGCTGCAGGAGCGAATCGCCAGCAACATGCCGACAGACCAGATGGTTCGCGAACTGCTTGGTTCGAGTGGCGGTACTTTCCAGAACGCCGCGACCAACTACTACCAGAATGAGCGAGACACGCTGAAAACGTCAGAGAACGTTGCTCAGGTCTTCATGGGCATGAGAATTCAATGTGCTCAGTGTCACAACCATCCGTTCGATCGTTGGACGATGGATGATTACTACAGTTTCGCGGCGTTCTTTTCGCAAATTGGACGTAAGCGAGGCGAAGACCCACGCGAACTGATTATCTACAACAGCGGCGGCGGGGATGTCCGGCATCTGGTTGACAACCGAGTCATGGCTCCGAAGTTCCTCGGTGGAGAAGTTCCCGATGTGAAAGGCAAAGACCGTCGAGTAGTCATGGCTGACTGGCTGGCATCTCCCCAGAACCCGTACTTCGCGACCAACCTGGCCAACATCGTCTGGGCTCACTTCTTCGGAAAGGGAATCATCGATCAGGTCGACGACGTTCGAGTGTCGAACCCCCCTGTCAACAAAGAACTGCTCGATGAACTTGGTCGTCGCTTCACGGAGTACAACTACGACTTTAAAAAACTCGTGCGGGACATCTGCGTGTCTCGAGTCTATCAGCACTCGACAGCGACGAACGAAACCAACGCCAAGGACGATCGAAACTTCTCACACGCAGCACTTCGTCGCGTTCGCGCAGAAGTACTTCTGGATGCGATCACTCAGGTCACTGATACGAAGAACAAGTTTGAGGGCCTGCCGACCGGAGCCCGTGCAGTTCAGATTGCCAATGGCAACACGTCGACCTATTTCCTGACCGCATTTGGTCGAGCGAAACGCGACACCGTGTGCTCGTGCGAAGTATCGATCGAGCCAAATCTGTCCCAGGCATTGCACCTTCTGAATGGGGATACCGTCAACGCGAAGATGTCGCAGGGAAAACTGGTGCCTACACGGTTGGCTGAAGGGAAGACCCCGGAACAGGTTGCCGAAGAGATTTACATTCGTTGCCTGAGTCGGAAACCGACTGACCGTGAACAAGCGGCCTTGAAAGAGGTCGTCGATAATGAACCGAACAAGCAGCAAGCTCTGGAAGACATTTTCTGGGCTACCATGAATTCACGCGAGTTCGTCTTCAATCATTGATTTTTATCCTCGCCCGGCTCCGACAGGCTCCGCCTGAACTACATTAGTTCGGTGTGGCAAATCCTGCCCACAAATGAGCTGCCTCACGCAGTTCTTACCCTCCCAAATTCAGTTCTCGACATTAGCGTCCGGAGACTGCCATGCTTCCTTCTCGACTGGCTTTGACAGCAAGCATTCTATTTGTGGTTTCAGCATCCGCTCAGGCTGCTGACGAGAAAATCACCTTCGCTGACCACATTCAGCCGATTTTCCGTGCCAAATGTTTCGCTTGTCATAATCCGGACAAGAAGAGCGGCGGCTTGGATTTGACAAATTACACAGCGATGAAAGAGGGCGGAAGCTCTGGTGACGTCGTCGAAGCGGGCGATGCGGACGGCAGCTATTTGTGGCTCCTGGTGAATCATGATTCCGAGCCTTACATGCCACCAAATTCGGACAAACTTCCGAATGAAATGCTTGCCGTCATCAAAGCCTGGATCGATGGCGGAGCCCTCGAAACAAAAGACAGCAAGGCTGTCGTTCGACCGAAAGCGAAAATGGAGTTTGCACTGTCGTTTGGTTCAACCGGGCGTCCTGAGGGGCCACCACCACTACCAACTCGTCTTTCTCTGCAGCCTGTCGTCCACACCGAACGTACCACTGCGGTCAACTCAATCGCCACAAGTCCCTGGGCACCGCTGGCTGCAATCTCGGGGCAGAAACAGATCCTTCTTTACAACACCCAGACCCTGGAACTTGCTGGTACTCTGGCGTTTCCGGAAGGCGAACCGCAGGTTCTGAAGTTCAGCCGAAGCGGGCACCTTCTGTTGGCTGGTGGTGGTCAGGGAGCAGCGGCAGGTCGGGTCGTCGTTTTCAATGTGAAGAACGGTGAGCGCATCTTTGAAATCGGCGACGAGCTGGATGCGGTGCTCGGAGCGGACATCAGTGCCGATCATCGGTTCATTGCGTTGGGCGGCCCGTCGAAAGTTGTTCGCGTTTACTCGACCGAGACCAGCGAAGTCGTCTACGAAATCCGTAAGCACACCGACTGGGTCACGGCAGTATCGTTCAGTCCGGATGGCGTACTTCTCGCCACTGGAGACCGCAACGGCGGCGTTTTCGTGTGGGAAGCAGACACCGGGCGAGAGTACCAGGGACTTAAGGGGCATACTGGTCGCATCAGTGGATTCTCGTGGCGAGCAGACTCGAACGTTCTGGCCTCGGCCAGTGAAGATGCGACTGTCCGCCTGTGGGAAATGGAGAACGGAGCCCAGATCAAGAACTGGGGAGCTCACGGTGGCGGTACCGAGTCCATCGATTTCACTCGGGATGGCGAAATCGTCACTGCCGGACGCGATAAGACGGTCAAACTCTGGAAGGGAGACGGTACGGCCATCCGTACGTTCGAAGCCTTTGGGGATCTCGCACTTGCGACAGCCTATTGCGACGAGACAAAACGAGTGATCGGTGGAGACTGGACCGGACTGGTCCGAGCCTGGAATTCCGCCGATGGCACTCGCCTGGGAGAGCTGTCGACAAACCCAATCACGCTGGAATCACGTCTGGCACTGGCTCAGACCGACGTTGGTAAAGCCGAAGCGGACCAGAAGGCGAAGGAAGCGGCTTATGCTGCAGTTCAGGCTCAAGTCGCCGCCGTGACAGCACAGTTGGCCGATGCCACGAAAAAAGTGGCCGATGCGACCGCTCAGGAGAAGACACTGGCAGCCAAGCTGGTTGTCGATCAAAAGGCCGCGACCGACGCAAAGGCCGCACATGATGCTGCAGCAAAAATTGTGGCGACCTTACAACCGCTGGTACCTGTTCTGAAGGAAGCGGCAGCCAAAGCTGATGCAGCAGCTAAACTGGCAGCGGCTGACCAGGATGTCGTGAAGGCTGTCGAGCAATTGAAAGCCTTATCAGCAGCTCGCGAAAATTCACTGACTGCGGCGACCGCAACAGTCACTTCCGAAGCCGCGAAGATGAACGCTGCCAACGCCGCAGTGGCAACTGGCACGAAGCAGATCGCCGACACTAAGGCCCTGATCGTGGCTACTCAGGCTCAGGTTGCTCAGTACACCGCCACCCTGGCTGCTGAGCAGAAGAAAGCAGCCGAAGCCAAAGCGGCTCTTGACGCTGCGAACACCGCAGCAGCAACGGCAAAGCAAGCGGTTGCCAGGTGGCAGGATGAGATTCAATTCACCGCGAAGCTGGTAGCTCTTAAGGAACGACAGACGCAGTTTAATGCACTGGAAGTCGCGTTTCTGGATGCTGATGCCGAGTTGAAAGAAATGATGAGCAAAGTCAGTCAGGCACAGGCAGCGGTTACTGCTGCCCAGCAGGCCGAAAAAGCGTCGACCGATGCCGCAACTGCCGCCAGCCAGAAGCTTGCACAGATGGAAGCCGAGAAGGCAGCTCAAGTCGCCCAGATCAGTGTTCGCGAGAAGGCTGTTCCGATGCTGCAGGATGCTGTCGCCAAGGGCGCTGCCGCCGTCGCAGCACTTCCGGATGACAAGGAACTGGCCGGAGCCGCTGCCCAATTGAAGGCAGCGTTGGATCGCAACAGTGCAACGATGGCCCAGATCAAGGCAGCTGTCACTGAACTCGACAAATCATTGTTGGCCATGCAGCAGGAAGTTACTGCGGCTGAGCAGAAAGTTGCCGCTTCGCAAGCTGCTGTCGTGGAAGCCACGAAGCGGTTGCAGGCCGAGCAGACTGCAGCGGCTCCTGTTCAGGCCAGAACAGCGACCGCTAAACAGGCATTCGAACAGGGACGCGCATCGCTGGATCAACTGAAGCAGGAAGTGGACGGATTGCGACAGCAGGCCAGCACGAGTTCGGCAGCGTCGACGCAAGGCTGACAGCGCCGGTCAAACTTGCCCATCGACTTCATCCAACGGAGTCGGCTCTACACAAAAGAGTGGCTCCGCAATCAGCGGGCACTTCTCATTGACTGCATAGCTATGCAGTCTGGTAAAAAGACTGGCAAGGCCAAGCGGTAAGCACATCTCCTCGTGTTTTGTCGGCGATCCCCAAGGACGCCGCTTGCTTCCTAACGGATCAAAGCTTACTTACGCTTTAGACACCGTTCTGAAGTCTCGCCTCGCATCCTGATAGCTGAGCCCCGCCATGCTTCTCGCCGCCGCCGTCGGAAATAACCTTCTTGGCATGCACTGGCTCGACTGGGCCGTTCTTGCTTTCTACTTCATCCTGATTGTCGTGATTGGGTGGTGGTCGCTGAAGAAGGTCAAGGACATGTCCGACTTCTTCATGGGCGGTCGCCGCTTCGGCAAAGTCTTCATGATGTTCTTCGCCTTCGGAGCGGGCACAAGTTCCGAGCAGGCAATCAGCGTCGTCGCCGGAACCTGGCGAGTCGGTCTGGCCGGAATCTGGTGGCAGTTTCTGTGGCTGTGGGCGACTCCGTTCTACTGGATTGTCGCTCCGGTCATGCGGCGGATGCGAGCTCTGACCACCGCTGACTTCTTCGAGCACCGCTATAACACCAGCACGGCGACTCTGTATTCCGTTTACGGCATCATCATGGCGATCGTGTTTATCGCCGGCGGGCTGTTTTCCAGTGGCAAGATGGTTAACGCATTGACGGGAGGCGAACTGGACAAAGTCGCGATCGCCGTACAACTCTCCGTACCAGCCATGCAAACCGACGAAGTGACTGGAGACTCGTTCCTCGGCAGTCGCGAAGTGCAGGGCTACGAATTCGCGATCCTTGCAATGACGGTTCTTTTCGTCGCGTACGGAATGGCAGGTGGCCTCGGTGCGGCGATCATTACCGACTTCATTCAGGGAGTTCTGACGATCGCATTTTCGTTCCTCTTACTCCCCTTCGTGTTTATGAAGATCGGAGGCTTCGGCCAGCTGCATTCGGTCGAGCCGAAGCCGGGCATGTTCGACCTCGTTGCCAGCGCGGACATTGCAGAACTACTTGGTCAAGAACCGATTACCATCTTCTACGTCTTCATGCTGTCCCTGACGGCGCTCTGCGGGATCGTCGTACAGCCTCACATTATGGGTGTCTGTGGAGCCGGCAAGACCGAATTCGAAGGGCGTTTTGGATTCACCGTCGGCAACTTCCTGAAGCGTTTCTGTACGCTCGCTTGGACCTTCACCGGACTGGCCTGCATTGTCTGGTATCTCGGAACTGACAGCCCATTGAAGCATGCCGACAAGCCTCAGGATGTAAATTCCGCGGAATTCCAGTCGCTGTCACCGGAAGAGCAAGCTCTGATCACCAGCGACCGGCAGACCTTTCTAAGCCTCCAAAAGAAAGCAACGAACGACACCGACGGGCTCTCTGATGAAGAGGTGGCTTCACTGGACGCGGTCGAAAAATCATTCGCCGATGATCTGTTCGGTCGGGCGGCCTACGAGATCCTGCCGACAATCGCACCCGGTCTGATCGGATTATTACTGGCATCTCTGCTGGCTGCTGTCATGAGTACAAGCGACGCGCAGATGATCGTTGGCGCCGGACTGTTTACCGAAAACATCTATAAACGGTTCATCGTGCCGGATGGATCGGAGAAGCACTATCTCTGGGCCGGCCGCATCGCAGGACTTGCTATCGTCACTCTGGCGATCATCCTGCAAAGCTCATTCACCGACGTAATCCACGCCCTGAAAGTGATTATCAAAACGCCAGCGGCTATCGGAATCAGTTTGTGGTTCGGGATTGTCTGGCGACGATGGACGTGGCAGGCGGTATGGGCATCAACGCTTGCCGCCGTCGGTGCCTGGTGGCTCGCGGCGAATCGCGCCGACCTGTTCCACAGCGTCGGTGCACTCGACTTCATGCTGAACATCAAAGACGACGGCTCCGTTCGAATGACAGACGCTTGGCAGATGTTCTCGTACATCTCAGCAGGAGTGACAGTCGGAATTGTCGTGAGTCTTCTCACGCCTCGTCAGTCGGGCGAGCAACTCGACCGATTCTTCTCGCTGATTCACACGCCTGTGACGCCTGGCGAAGAAGTTTTTTCGCCATGTACCCTTCCGGAAAATCCCGCTCCGCAGAATCCAAAGATGTTTGCTCATCCCGACATTGAGCTTCCTCGCCCGACTCTGGTTGGCCTCGGCGGCTTCGCCGTTGCCTGGGGATGTGTCGGATTCATTATCTGGTTGACGTCGTATCTTGCGAAAACCCTCTGATCGTTCCGTTTTGAGCACTCATTACGACGCAAAACGCTTCTGGCGAAACACCTTCCGGCTCCGCGAGTTGCTTGACTTACGGGTTTGGGATCCTCATCATCACTCAACTTGCTCGGGGCCATCGGCCTTGGATTCCTTGGTGTTTAGCAATAAGTTTTGTTTGCGGGCCTTAGGACAAGAGCTGATTTTTCGGTCGCGCTTCGGTTGATTTTATTGAAGCTATCTCCGATGAATCCAGCTCCTGTAGCACCGCTGTTACTTTCACTGTTCGAACTTTACTGGAAATTGCAACATGTCAGCAGGTCATCGCCGGTTGGACATTGAAGAATCTGGTGACGTCACGATTGCCAAATTCGTTGACAAGAAGATTCTCGACGAAGGCAACATTCAGATCATCGGAAACCAGCTTTTCAGCTTGGTTGAAGACGATGCTCGGACGAAAATCATTCTTGATTTTTCCAATGTTGAGTATCTGTCAAGTGCCGCTCTCGGCAAGCTGATCACTATGGACAAGAAGGTGAAGGCCGCAAAGGGCAAGCTTCGGCTTTGTACTGTTCGACCTGATATCTACGAAGTCTTTGCGATCACAAAACTCAACAAGCTCTTCGACATGCGAGATAACTTGGAACAGGCCCTTGAGGGCATGTAACGGAACTGCGGCAGTTTGCCACATTCCTGTTTCGTCGGGCCGGAAGAGTTGTCCTGCAAGGCAGATTCACTGAGCTATGTCCAGCACCGAAGAGTTTGACGTCACGATCCCCAGCGACACGGCCAAAGGTCGTGAAGTTCAGGAACAGATCGTAGGCGGAATGGAATCGCGAGGTTACTCACCTCGCGACGTCTTCGGTGTGCGTCTTGCCCTGGAAGAAGCGTTGGTCAACGCCATCAAACACGGCAACAAGATGGACCCGGACAAGGTGGTCAATGTTAAGTGGGAAATCGACGAGGAACACGTCCGAGTCGTGATCGAAGACCAAGGCGATGGCTTCCTGGTCAAAGATGTACCTGACCCAACTGATGAAGAGAATCTCGACAAACCAGGTGGGCGAGGCATCATGTTGATGCGGTCGTTTATGAGCGTTGTCGAATACAACGAAAGCGGAAATCGACTCACGCTGGAGAAGCGGACAGACGACCCCGATGACGATGACTAGGCTGTAAAAGCTGTCTGAAGTGAGAAAGTCTCAGTTTCGACAGTTTTCACTCATCAGTCACCATCATTGAGTCCGAAAACCCTTGATGAGGAAGCGGCGTTCTTCTATCTTCCGCCGCGAATCAATCCCCGATAGCTCAATCGGTAGAGCGAGCGGCTGTTAACCGCTAGGTTCATGGTTCGAGTCCATGTCGGGGAGCTCGTTTCTGTTCTGCGTACTCGCAGTACAGACCAGTTCACAGAAAACGCCGAGAGGTTCGCCTCCCGGCGTTTTTGCGTTTCCGCCTTTCACGTAACGATTTGCGTCGGATCGAGTCACCTGCCGCGACCCTCCGTTTCGAGAAAGACCGACCGGGGTCCGAGAGGAACCCTCAAGGTCCTTTCCGCACCCCGGAATCTCTCGCCAAAACTCTCTGAGTCTCTGGTTAACAGTGGTCTCGGAGTTAACAACTCGGTCCCTTTCGGGCCCCGGAAGGGAGTCCCGATTCACAGCGGGATTCGGGAGTCAGTTCCATTTGTAGACGCCGGTTAGAAAACGTAGCGTTGGGCGGTCGAAAAACGGGGCGCTGTTGTTGTGGCGGGGACCGATGTGGTGGCTTGGGATCGGTCCGGCGAGGTCTCTGTTGAGTTATTTCGTCTGGTTGCTGCTCTTGCTTGAGCGTTTTGTCTGGCGAGTTTCTGCATCTCGCAGACGGTAACTCTCTCCGCCAGCTTCGAGGATGTGGCAGCGGTGTGTGAGGCGGTCGAGAGTGGCTCCGGTCAGTCGTTCGCTG
>JADHNX010000039.1 GCA_016779365.1 Planctomycetaceae bacterium | reverse complement strand
TTCTGGTCGGCGGAGCAATGGCTTACACGTTTGAACTGGCGAAAGGTCGCAACGTCGCAAAGAGCCTCGTCGAGCATGACTATGTCAAACTCGCAAAAGAATTGATGAAGGAAGGCGGCGACGTTCTGGAACTGCCGACAGACACTCACTGCGGCGACGACTTCAGCGGCGACTGCAACAAGTGCGTCGTCGAAGCCGGTAATATTCCCGTCGGCTTTGAAGGCTTCGACATCGGTCCGGAGACGGCGAAGAAGTACGCTGAAACCGTTCTCAAGGCAAAGACCGTTGTCTGGAACGGACCGATGGGCGTCTGCGAGCTTCCGCCGTTTGACGCTGGCACGAAGATGGTCGCTCAGGCGATCGCTGACGGTGACAGCACGAGCATTATCGGCGGCGGCGACAGCGCAGCGGCAATCCAGCAGCTCGGGTTCGCCGACAAAGTTTCGCACATCAGCACCGGCGGTGGGGCGAGCCTCGAAATGCTCGAAGGCAAAAACTTCGAAGCCGTCGACCTGCTGGACGAAGCGTAGGCTGTTTTTGAGTCGACGATTTGACCGTCAGGAAATAATCAGAGCGAGTCATCAAATCGCTGGCCCGACAGAAGCATCTTCTGCCGGGCTTTTTTCTTGTCGGGGATCGACCTCAGATGTGTGGGGACGCGGCGTCCGAGGCTGGTAATGTTTCCAGGTGCCGAACGTGCCCCGGCGATAAGAAACTCAGGTGGTCGGATCGGGCACCCTGTTGAACCTGTTCCTTCCAGCGGTGTTGCGGTGACCGGATGAACGACCTCGAAATTCTGTATCTCGACGACGAGTGTGTCGCTGTGAACAAGCCGCCGGACCTGCTGGTTCATCGAAGTTTTGTGGCCACTCGCGAGAAGGAAAACGTTGTCAGAACGTTGCATCGGCAGCTCGGACAGCGAGTCTTTACGGTACACCGTCTGGACCGTGCGACGTCGGGTGTTCTGATTTTTGGACTGAACGCCGAAGCCGCAAATTTGCTGACAACGCAGTTTGAACGTCGGGAAGTTGAGAAGACATACGTCGCGATTGTTCGAGGTTTCACGGACGACTCCGGCACGATTGACATGCCGCTGAAAGAACCGTACGACCGCATCGCGACGCCTGCCGAGACGACGGAAAACAAGCCCGCTCAGGAAGCGATCACCGATTTTGAAACCCTGGCTCGATCAGAGCTGCCCCTGTCAGCAGGCAAGTACCCGACGAGCCGCTACTCGTTCGTGCGAGTTACTCCGCACACCGGTCGACGGCACCAGATCAGGCGACACTTCAAACACGCATCGCACCCCATCGTGGGCGACATCAAACATGGCGATAATCACGTCAACCAGTTGATTGAAAGAGAGTTTGGAATTCGACGACTGTTGCTCGTCGCGAGCGAACTGTCGATCAGGCATCCTGCGACGAATGAGCTGTTAAACCTTTCCGCTGCGCCGGGCGACACTTTTGGCCGAGCCCTCGATCACCTGAAACTGGGAAATTGCCAATAGTCGAAAGCAAAGCTGTTTTCGCGACACGTTCCTCAGCACTCGATGAGTTGTTTTTCGAAGCTGATGTCGTACTTCTTCATTTTCTTATAGAGCGTTGTTCGGTTGATGCTTAAAGCGGCGGCCGTTTTCTGCCGATTCCAGCCGTGCTGCTCCAACGCGTTCAGGATGATCTGTCGCTCGGGGACGACGAGAGCCGATCGCAACGAACCTGCTGAACCCGGAAGCTCCAGCGTGTTTCGATTTGGATCTTCGCGTCGCAGGTTTTCCGGTAGATCGTCGACCATGACGGTTTCATTTCGAGCCAGCACGACGGCACGTTCGACGACGTTGACCAGCTCGCGAACGTTGCCCGGCCAGTTGTATCGCTGCATGACCTGAAGCGTTGTTTCGTCGAACCGCTTGACGTGCTTGCCGTTCCGTTCGTTCATCTCGCCGATGTAATGTTCGACCAGCAGCGGGATGTCGCCCATGCGTTCTCGAAGTGGCGGCTGGGTGATCGAGATCACGTTGATCCGGTAGAAGAGGTCCTGTCGGAACGTCCCGGCGCGGACTCGTTCTTCGAGATCTTCGTTCGTGGCAAGAATCAGGCGGACGTCGACTTTGTGAGTGGTCGTGCCACCGACCGGTTCGAATTCTCGATCCTGCAGAACTCGCAGCAGCTTGACCTGAAGGCTTGGTGAGGCGGTTGCGATTTCGTCGAGGAAGATGGTTCCGCCGTCGGCTTGCAGAAACTTACCGACTTTGTCGTGGGTCGCTCCGGTGAACGCTCCGGCGACGTGGCCGAACAGTTCGCTTTCGAGCAGCGTGTCGGGCAACGCACCGCAGGCGACTTCAACGAATGCCTTGTCGCTGCGAGAGCTGAGCTGGTGGACGGCTCGGGCGGTCATTGTTTTTCCGGTGCCGCTTTCGCCGAGGACCATAACGGTTGCTCGCGTGTCGGCGACGCTTTCGATCAGGTCGAACATCTTCTGCATCTTGTAATCGCGACCGACGATGTTTGAGAGTCCGAAGCGTTCGTTGAGCTGCTTGCGCAGGCTCCTGTTTTCTTCGACAATCGCTCGTTGTCCGAGAGCGCGCTGAATGGCAAGGTTCAGCTCGTCATCAATGACGGGCTTGGTCAGGTAGTCGAAGGCGCCGACGCGAATGGCCTCGACCGCGCTCTCGATGGTGCCATAGCCGGTCAACATGATGACCGCGCTTTCCGGGCTGTTGTCCGTCGCCCATTCCAGCAACTGGAAGCCGTCCTGGTCTGGCAGGTTCACGTCGCAGATCACCACCTCGAAAGGGAACTCGGCCATGCGTTCGATTGCCTGTCGACAGGTCGATGCCGTTTCCGTTCGATGCCCGAGACCTCGCAGATAGTCGGCCATGGCTTCGAGAATGTGTTGATCGTCGTCAACGACCAGCAGTGAACCGTGATTATTCTTCATGACTTCTTTCTTTCGCCGTTGCAGCGGGTGAGCTGCGAGGTCTGTCAGTCTCTTTGCCTGTTTCGATCAATCTGAAAACCCGTCGCACTGGCCGCTCAAAGACCGTTGGCCTGGCGTCTGGATGCGCTGTCGCCGAATGACCGCGTCTGACAACAAACCTGGACCAGAGTGGCGACTCGTCAACAAAGTGTTGTCGAGATTTGGCAACATGGTCCGTCAGGTTGTTCAACTCGGCGGGTGTGTCACGTCGTGACGGCGGCGACTTGTCCACGGAAGGACGTTTCGAACCGTCAACGTGACGCTACAGCACAACGTAGGTCACGTTGTGCTGTCAGGAATGCCAGATCGATTTCGTGCAAACGGCAGCGCGGTGATGCGATCAGTCCAGCTCCCCGATCCGGCACGACAGATATGAATCCTTCCGGGAATTTGACTTTGTTTGATCAGAGTGTTGAGCTGAGTAGATGCCGCTGCGTCGGGATTGGGGCTCCAGGCTCCTGGAGTCTGAGTTGCAGCGTAACGCAGATTAACAAATTTGGAGTTGAACCGTGGTGATTCCGCCTGCTTGACCGGTTCTGAGCTGTGCAACTAAGATTCCGAACCCGCTTCCTGCAACGGTTTTTCGAATTGTGCGAAGAGTTGGCGAAATCTGGTCGAGACCGCTCAGACAATGCCGAGATAGTCGGGGATACGTTCTTACAATTTTCGGCGATCGTCATTCTTTCGCGTGCATATTCGCGGTTGAACGATCGCTCGAACAAGGTGGCCCTGGTGGCGTCGTTTTCAATGAGGCCGCTGTTTATCTCGGGCTGCGGGCTCCTGTTTATTGCAGGTTTCGCGGCTTGTACGGAGTTCTCCCTTGAGAGCGATCTTTAGCGACATTCATGGAAATCTCGATGCTCTTGATGCGGTTCTGGCCGACATCAAGGGGCAGGGGATTGACGAGATTTACTGTCTCGGCGACATCGTCGGTTACGGGCCGAACCCTCGCGAATGTATCGACCGCGTCCGGGAGCACTGCACAGCTTCACTGCTCGGCAACCATGACCAGGGAGCACTCTTCGATCCGGAAGGCTTTAACGCTGGTGCGGAACGAGCGATTTTCTGGACACGTTCTGTTCTTGAGACTGGTCCAGGCAGCGAAGAACGGTGGGAGTTTCTGGGCGATCTTCCACGAGTCATCAAAGAACCTGGGCTGCTTTTTGTGCATGGTTCGGCGAGAAACCCACTTAACGAGTACGTCTTCCCTGAAGACATCTACAATCAGCGGAAGATGGAAAGAATCTTTTCGCTCGTTGAGAAGAACTGCTTCCAGGGACACACGCACATCCCTGGCGTTTTTACCGAGGACATGAACTTTCTGACCCCGGAAGAAGTTGATTTCGAGTACCAGCTTGTGAATCAGAAGCATCTGGTTAACGTCGGTTCGGTCGGGCAGCCTCGTAACGGAGTGCCCGATTCGTCCTACGTCATTCTCGACGGCGACAAAGTGACGTTCCGCCGTGTGAAATATGACGTTGACGCGACGGCTAACAAGATTTACGCGATTCCAGAACTCGATAACTTCCTGGGGGACCGTCTTCGCGACGGTCGGTGAAATGGATCAACAGCGACGGCTTCTTGTATTCGGACTCGTATCGTTCCTGACCTTCTACGGTTGGTTATTCATCGGGCCAAAGTTCTTTCCGGAATTGTTTCCGGATCCGCAGGCGGATGTTGAAAACGTCGACGGCGCTGCGCCGGCCGATGGATCTGCGTCTTCGGAAGAAAATGCCCATAACACTTCGGGTGATGATGGCGACTCAGGCAGCAGCGATTCAAAGACCGCCGCTGCAAGCAACAACGACGCCAGCGACGGTGACGCCAGTAATGGTGACGCGGAAGCCGCCCCGAAGGAGCCTGAAGCTCCAAAGCTGCCGGACTTTCCGACTCAAACCGTGGTGCTTGGCTCGCCCGACGTCGCGACCGGCTACGTTCTACAGGTTGAGCTGACCAGCGTCGGTGCCTCCGTCCAATCTGCCACGCTGACAGATCCTCGCTACCCGGTTGCCGAGAATCCTGAAAAACTCGATCCACGCCCACAACTCCGAGTTGTCGGCAACAACCTTGCGCGTGACGATTCGATCAAGCCGTTGCTCAAAGGCCGTGCGGCGTTGACCGTTGATCTGTCGATGGACTCCGTCGATGAAGCGTTCGCCAGGCAGGACATTCGGGCGTCGTTGCGAACGCTCAACTGGGAACTGCTGGAAACGGAGAAAGACGCCGACAATCCGGACGTGATCTCCGGCGCCACTTTCGGCATTGTGTCGCCAGACGGTTCGCTGGAAGTTCGCAAAATCTTCCAACTTCAACGAGTGCCTGCTGACAGAGTTTCCGAGCCCGGAATCCGCCAGATCTTCGGGCCGGCGTACCGGCTGGATGTCAGTATTCAACTGCGAAACCTCAGTAAGAAGACAATCGCTGCTCAATACGCACTCCAGGGGCCGGTCGGCCTGCCGCTGGAAGATGTCGAAAATGCTCGCAAGTATCGCGACATCAAAGTTGGCTTTCTCGACGAGTACGGCGCCGTTTCGGCTGAGTTGCTGACAGCCTCAGCGCTGGCGAAAGACGTCAAGAATGAAAGCGTCGAAGAGTGGACGAAACCGGTTCAGTACGCGGGTGTTGACGTTCAGTTTTTCGCAGCGTTGATCGTCCCGACTGGTGACCAGATCGCTCGGCAGACTTTCGCGACAGTGACACCGACCGTTGTCACGCTCGATCAGGAATCCGAACGCAGCGACATCAGTCTTGAGTTGAAGTCTTCAGAGCTGGAAATCCCCGCTGACGGACTGGTGCAGCACGACTTTCAGATGTTTCTTGGACCGAAGAGTCAGGAACTCCTCGCCCCGTTCAAAGCCGATACGATCATCGATTACGGCTGGTTCGGGTCGATCAGTCATGTGATGACCTGGTTGTTGAAAACTTTCCACGGCTGGGGAGTCCACTACGGCATAGCGATCATCATGCTGACGATTCTCGTTCGAGGCATGATGTTCCCGATCTCGCGCAAGCAGGCAGCCAGCTCGAAGAAGATGAAAGATCTTCAGCCGCAGCTGACGGCAATTCGGGATAAATACAAGGATGACAAACAGAAGCTCGCTCAGGCCCAGATGGAACTTTACCGCGAAGCGGACTTCAACCCTTTCGCAGGATGCCTGCCTGTCTTTTTGCAGTTGCCAATTTTCATCTCGCTTTACCAGGCGTTGAATAACTGGGTCGACCTGCGAATGGCCTCGTTCCTCTGGATCGACAACCTGGCCGCGCCGGACGCACTTTTCGAGATGGGCGTCTCGATTCCGTTTCTCGGATCGGACTTCAATCTGTTGCCGCTGATCACGATCGTGCTGTTCTACGCTCAGCAGAAGATGTTCATGCCGCCGCCAACGACCGACGAGATGGCGATGCAGCAGAAGATGATGAATTTCATGATGATTTTCATGGGCTTTCTCTTCTATCGAGTTCCGGCTGGCTTGTGCGTTTACTTCATCGCCTCCAGTGCTTGGGGCATGTCAGAACGCAAGCTGCTTGAATATCTGCCTGAGAAGAAGGTTGATCCCGAAAAGCTCGCAAAGAAGAAGATGAAGAAGGGCGATGGTTTCTTCGGGAAGCTCATGAAGCAGATGCAGGAAGCCGCCGACATGCAGGAGCAGATCAAGAAGCAGAATGAAGCTCGCGGCGGTAACAACCAGTCAGGTGAAGGAAGCAGCAAGCGACGTAAGAAGTAGTCGCTTTCACTGCAGGTCAGGCTCCTCCTGACCTCAACGAAATTGCTGAGTGTTCCTGAGGAAATCTAAAGTCATGTTCCGAGTCACCCAGAACATCGAATTCTGTTACGGTCATCGCCTGCTGAATTACAGCGGAAAGTGCCGGCACCTTCACGGTCACAACGGTCTCGCGGTGATCGAACTGGAAGGCGAAGAACTCGACGACCGAGGCATGCTGGTCGATTTTTCGGACATCAAAAAGTCAGTCCGAACGTGGGTCGACGACGAACTCGACCACCGGATGATTCTCAACGAGAACGACCCGGCTGTACCCTTCTTTCAGGAACAGGGCGAGCCTCTGTATCTGCTCCCCGAGAATCCAACGGCCGAAACAATCGCCAAGTTGATCTACGACTTCACGAAATCGCAGGGCTTTCCTGTTCGCGAAGTAGGCTTGTGGGAAACGCCAAAGTCGTTCGCGACGTACACGGACCGATAACCGCGAAGTTCCCTCTTCTTGATGGCAAGTAGCTGGCGGCTGGCGGTTTCTCACGGTACTCCGGCGCCCGATATCTGCTCCCACGCAGAGCGTTCCACGGTGCTCCTGCGTCACGACCGGAATTGCCTGGTCTGAATTCTCTCGGTGCCGCGAGCCGTCACGTTCACGTGAAACTGCATGCCGACGCCGTCTTCAGGCAGGGGCTGAAATCGGGGGCCGGCGAACTCAGCGGTGGTCGGAAGGATCGCTGCCAGAAGAACTCGACTGCGGAACGATGAGTAGTGTCTCGTGCCTGGTCGAGGTTGTTGCCAGTTGCCATCGGTAATCGAAGCTTAGATTTCGTCTGGTCATAAGTATCCGTCTCCAGCGAAAGCGTCGACCTCGCTTGATCGACAAGCCCGAAGGCAACTTGCGCATTCCGGATGATCGATCTATCCGGACTTCGGGAACTTGGAAAGGCTTCTAATCGCGATCATGGGCCGACCTGGGCTCAACTGGAGCGCATGATTTAGCGGGTTGTCAGGTGACTCGGCCTCGGGTTCTGTGCCGCAAGTGGCGTGCGCGTTGAGTCTGAAGTCCGAGAGGCACGATTCCGTGATGATCGACGATTAACGGGCGACACAAGTTATGCATCCAGACAAAAAAGTCGGACTGGCTTTGGGGATTCTCCTGATCGGAATTACGGGAGCGTTCTTCTTCAGGAACGATGCGCCATCGCCAGTTCAGGAAACGTTGACGCTTACGGATCCAGCGTCTCTGGATCGGATCGCCAGTCAGAAGCCTGGGGCTCCGTACTTTCCTGAGCCGAAGGTTGAGAGTGCAGATGGCGAAGAATCCGGCCTGGGGAGTGTCCCGGAACTGGCGGCGTCGGACGTGATTCCTGAGTTGCCTCGTGTTGGCCCGACGGGCTATCAGGGAATGCTGGCTGAGCCGATCAGCGCCCGAGCGATCGAGAGTTCGTCTGAGCAGTTTGCTGACCGAATGACGCCGCTGCCGTCGCCCGGTCGAGATCTGGACAGTCTGGAAAACGTCCTGGCTCGAAACTCGGAAGCTCGACTCAACGATCGCACAGTTTCGGTGGAGTCGGCTGGGGTAAAAGTAGCGGTGGACGGTGGTCTGGATTCGTCGAAAGAAAAAGAAAATCAGCTTCGTCGGTCGGCAACGGTTTCGAAATCAGATTTCATCACGCACGAAGTGGTGGCCGGCGACAATCTTTCGCTACTGGCGAAGAAGTACCTGGGCAGCCATGCGAAGTACCTCACGCTTTACGAGGCCAATCGAGACGTGCTGGCAACTCCCGATGATCTATCGCTGGGCATGAAGTTGAAGATTCCGGTGAAGTCGTCTGTCGGCAAGGCTGCGGCGAATCAAAGTCCGTCTGCATCTTCAACCTCAACCGAGACAGGAAATTCGAACGCAGCCAGCAGGCAGGGCAAGCCTGCGTTCGTGCAGCCAGACCGTGCAGCAGTGATCGCATTGGGCGGCGCTCGCCGACCGGGGCGAAGTCTTTCGCAGGCACCGCCGCCAGACCTGCCACGAGTCGAAGGTCTTAATCCCGGCGGCGACCCAGCAGTGATCGCTTCACGCCCCGAGTGATGCTTCGACAGTGACGACAGATATTCGACGACGGAAGTAGCGGACAGGCACGCAATCCATGCTGGTTGACGGGATGTCTCCTTCGTGTGTCTGGTGTCTTTCGTGGTCGAGTTCTGATCGTCAGAAGAGATTCGGTCGGGCAGGAACAAGCTAAATGAAAAACTCCGGCAGCATCAGGGCGCTGCCGGAGTTTTTGTCGTTGAGTCAGTGAGTTGCGAAGCTCAGTCGACTCGGCGAATTGTCAGCCCTTCGTTATCGGAATTTGTAGTCCGGGTTTGAGCGGGCGAACTCGCTGGGGGACAGGTCAGCTTCGAGTTTGATGCCTCGGTAGGCGTAGGATTCGATCAGCGTTGTGGCGTCGAGATTGTTGGGGTCGGCGTCAGCGACCAGTTCGGGCCAGGTGAAGTTCCGGCTGTAGACTGGAACCATCAGTTGTTTGTCGATGTAGAGGATGCACTTGCGGTACTGCTCGGAATCCTTCTGGCTGGCGTACTTGACGGTGTAGGCGTAAACCGATCGGCCAGCAAATGTGCGATCGTCACGCATTTCGACCTGGACGCGGTCGCCCAGATTGATGTCTCGCTGACGAATCTCGAGTGTCATGCTCGTCATCTCTTTGAGGCCGGCCATCGTGACCGGGTAACGAGCTTTGCTCATGGCCAATGCTGAACTCGGCTCAAGTTTCAGAGCCGGCAAGCGACCGCCGAACTTTGGCAACTGGACCAGCAGTCGAGGGTCGTCATTGGCCGCTGGAAATAGAAGTTCCTGGCCGACGTCGTCACCCTTTTCCCACTTCATGTAGACGTTGAGCGGTTTGTGCTGCAGTTTGAACTGCATGCTTTGTTCGTCGGAAAGTTCTCCGTCGATACGTTCCTGCTTTTCGAAAGTTGCCGTGTAACTCTTGACGCTTTCCAGACGGTTGCTGGCGTCCTGCAGCATCGCGATTTGAAGGAGCATGGCGACGCGACCTTCGAGGTGCATCGCGGAATCTTCGGGCAGCGGTGGCGGAGTCGGGCGTTTTTGCTCGGCCGCCTGAATGACCAGGCTGGCGTCGGCGCCAACCGGTTCAGCATCCATCATCGTCCAGCCAATGGCGGCAGCGGTTGCCAGAATCATTGCGGCAGCGGGATGTGGTTTCAGCAGGTGCTTAAGGTGTCGAAGTTGTGCGAACGGCAACGCGATCAGACCTCGGAATCCTCGTCGAGTGGCGATGGAAAAATGTCCGGGGCGGCGTCGGAGTTCCCGACGGGTTCGCCACGAAAGAATGTGGCGGACAAGGCGTAGCGTTCGCTTGAAGTCTGGGCGAAGCATAAGTCAGAACCCTCACGATGGAGTGCCCGCGACCCTTGGTTACCGATTTTCGCCACCCGGATGTGAATTCAGCAGGGATGTGAGGCAAAAAGTAACCGGGACCACGGAAAACGTGGAAAGACAGGTTCCCGGGCCTCTTGCCCCTGGATCTTCAGTCGCCAAGTCAGATGTGATTGGGTTGGCAACTGAAGAAATGACTGCTTCGGCAAACCGATTCAGTCATAAAATGACGCGTAAAGTTTGTGCATCACCTCGCAGTTTCATGGCCATCATCCATGGTGAAACTGCAATCCGTGGTTTTGGTTGAGTCTTTGAACTCAGCCAGCCTCACGTCTTAATAAGTTCGGCACAGTGACTTCTGTCTTTCGACCGTTTCTTATCGTCCGGCTGCGAGTGCCTCGAACACGCGCACTGGGCTTCCCACAACTGTGGTAATCCCAGGGACAGTCTCCTTTGGAATAGTTTTCCCTGCTTCGCTACCTCTTGGAATCCTGAAATTGTTCGTGAGTTACGCTCCTTATTAAGTCGAAAGACTCGTTCGCTTCGTAATTCAGCCTTCACAATACGTGTGAATTGCGGATGTTTCGCAAGGCGTTTCTCGGAAAGGCGGGCATTCGCTGTACCTTCGGAGCGATGTCATGGTGTTTGGCTGAATTGTCATGTTGCTTAAAAATGTCGAGATCTGCCTGCTGACACCGAGGTTGCTGGACAATCTGGCGAGAACTATCATCCCGATGACGTGTCAGGATATTCCGATCAGGCAGTCTGTTCGGTTGCTTTGCCGTGTCAGGAGATGGACGGACGGAGCCGACTCTCGACTTACCTCAGATTCGACCCTTCCAACCTGTCCGATTACCACCAGATCGGAAGGCGATTCCCCTCACATGGTGAAAAGTCCCAGCTGTTTTGACTGCGTGAGATAGTCTCACTGGACGTCTGCTTGTGAAGACGAGCTACCGAAGGTCTTTGTTGATGTCGGTGTTTGACGTGGCGGTCGTGATGGTCGAACGTTTTTGGCGGAAAGACTGTCCGTCAAAAGTGGCTTGCGGATGTTTGGACGTACTCAATAGATGGCACCAATGATCTTGCTGGTCGTGGCGTAACTCCGTTAGGGGAAATGCGTCGCGCTGTGGTTCACCGGCGATACTGAGAATGAGGAGAAACTGGGATGTACGAGCGATTTACCGATCGAGCCCGCAAGGTCATGCAGTTGGCGAATCAGGAAGCTCAGCGGTTCAACCACGAGTACATCGGTACGGAGCACGTGTTGCTCGGGCTGGTCAAAGAAGGCTCTGGTGTCGCTGCCAATGTTTTGAAAAATCTGGACGTTGACCTGCGACGAATTCGCAACGAAGTCGAAAAGATTGTCCAGTCGGGACCGGACATGGTCACGATGGGCAAGCTGCCTCAAACGCCGCGAGCCAAAAAAGTCATCGAATACGCGATGGAAGAGGCTCGGAATCTCAACCACAACTACGTCGGCACCGAGCACCTGCTGCTTGGCCTGCTTCGTGAGCAGGAAGGCGTTGCGGCTCAGGTGTTGATGAACCTCGGCCTGAAGCTTGAAGACGTCCGCGAGGAAGTCCTTAACCTTCTCGGCCACGGCGTCGAAGCTTCCGAAGGCGGCGAACGGGCGACGTCGTCCGCAACAGGCGGAAAGGCTTCGAAAAGCAAAACGCCGGCACTCGATAGTTTTGGCCGAGACCTGACGGAACTTGCGAAGCAGGGCAAGCTTGATCCGGTCATCGGTCGAGCCAACGAGATCGAGCGAGTGACCCAGATTCTCTGCCGACGTCAGAAGAACAACCCGGTGCTGCTCGGTGAAGCCGGTGTTGGAAAGACAGCGATCGTTGAAGGCTTCGCACAGCTCGTCGTTGACGGGAACGTTCCTGAACTGCTTCGTGACAAGCGGATTGTTGTTCTTGACCTTGCGATGATGGTTGCTGGTACGAAGTACCGAGGCCAGTTCGAAGAACGCATCAAAGCGGTCATGAACGAAGTCCGCCGTGCAAAGAACACGATTCTGTTCATCGACGAACTTCACACGCTCGTCGGTGCTGGTGGTGCCGAAGGCGCAATCGATGCTTCGAACGTTCTGAAGCCGGCACTCAGCCGCGGAGAACTGCAGTGCATCGGTGCGACGACGCTTGACGAGTATCGCAAGTACATCGAAAAAGACAGTGCTCTGGAGCGACGATTCCAGAACGTGATGGTGGATCCGCCGACGGATGCTCAAACGGTTGAGATCCTCAAGGGGCTGCGTGAACGGTACGAAACTCACCACAAAGTTCAGATTACGGACGATGCTTTGCAGGGGGCCGTTGAGCTTTCGTCGCGATACATCACTGGTCGGTGTCTGCCGGACAAAGCCATTGATGTCATTGACGAAGCGGGGGCTCGAATTCGCCTGAAATCAATGGTTCGACCGCCGGACCTGAAAGAAATTGAAGAAGAAGCGGAACGGCTGAATCAGCAGAAGGAAGAGGCCGTTGCCAATCAGGATTTCGAAAAAGCTGCCGCGCTTCGTGATCAGGCTGACAAACTCAAGAAGAAGAAAGAACAACTCACGAACGAATGGCGTGAGAAATCAAAAGAAAACGAAGGCGTTGTCGATGAGGAAGTGATTGCCGAAGTCGTCGCCAAGATGACCGGCATCCCTTTGACGCGACTTTCAAGCGAAGACGCCGTGCGTTTGCTTCAGATGGAAGACGAAATGCACCAGCGGGTGATCAGCCAGGACGAGGCGATCAAGCAGGTCTCCAAGGCTGTTCGCCGAAGTCGCAGTGGGCTCAAAGATCCGAAACGTCCAACGGGTTGCTTCCTGTTTGCGGGACCAACCGGTGTTGGTAAGACGCTGCTTGCCAAAACGCTTGCCGAGTTCATGTTCGGCGATCAGGAAGCGCTGATTCAGATCGACATGTCCGAGTACATGGAGAAGCACAACGTCAGTCGTTTGATCGGAGCCCCTCCAGGGTACGTCGGCTTCGAAGAAGGTGGGCAGTTGACCGAGAAAATTCGGCGTCGTCCGTACGCGGTCGTGCTGATGGACGAAATCGAAAAGGCTCACCCCGACGTCTTCAACATGATGCTTCAGATTATGGAAGAAGGTCACCTGACCGACAGTTTCGGTCGAATGGTCGACTTCAAAAACGTGATCATGATCATGACAACGAATGCCGGTGCTCAGGCAATTGCTCACGGTGCTGGTTTTGGTTTCGGAAAGAAGTCACAGGAAGCCGACTACGGCAACATGAAGAAAGAAGTCATGTCCGTACTCGAACGTGATTTCAAACCGGAATTCCTCGGACGGCTCGATGAAGTCGTGGTCTTTAAGAAACTTCAGGGTGAAGACCTGAAACTGATCATCGATATCGAGTTGTCAAAGGTTCGAGAACGACTCGGCGAACGCGGTCTCGGCCTCGAACTGGATAACGCAGCCAAAGAGTTCATCATCAAGTCCGGTGGTGATCTCGATTACGGTGCTCGACCACTGCGACGTGCCGTTGAACAGGCGATTGAAGACCCACTTTCTGAAGAACTGCTTCGCGGTGCCTTTGAAGGCAAGAACCACATTCTGGTTACCGTGAAGAATGTCAGTGGTCAGGATCAGCTCGGCTTCGAAGGCGTTGTGAAGGATTCAGAAGAGCCGGCTGCCGAAGTTGCAGAAGCAGAGGTCGCAGCCGCGGCAGAATAGGTGTTTGGCGGATGACGATCCGACATGCAGCATTGATGTGAAGAATCGAGAAGCCTCGTCTGTTTCAGGCGAGGCTTCTTTTGATAACAGTTGGGACCGATTCAGGATGAATGTTCTCGTACTGGCGCCGCACCCTGACGATGAAGTTCTTGGTTGCGGAGGCACCATCTGTCGGCACGTAGCGAGTGGCGATTCGGTCTTTGTGCTGGTAGCGACTCGCGGTATGCCGGAACTTTATTCCGACGACGCGATTGAGGCTGTTCGTGCGGAAGCTCGCGCTGCGCACGTAAAGCTGGGCGTGTCGGAAACCCGGTTCCTCGACTTTCCGGCGCCCGCTCTCGACACGGTTCCTCGTTACAAACTTGCCGGAGCCGTATCGAAAGGGATTCGAGATTTCGAGCCTGAGGTGATCTATCTGCCTCATCATGGCGATATTCACAGCGACCACTTCCATCTGCATCAGGCGGCCCTGGTTGCCGCTCGACCGCTCGAAGGTTCGCCCGTCAAGAGGATTCTGGCGTACGAGACTCTGTCTGAAACTGAGTGGGCGCCTCCACAAATGGATGCCGTTTTCTACCCGACGG
>JADHNX010000038.1 GCA_016779365.1 Planctomycetaceae bacterium | reverse complement strand
CGGGAATTGATTCCCGGCCCGACTGTTTTCGACGGCGATTCACGGCACGCAGAATGTTGAGCTGCTGTCTTCGCACCGGGGCATACGGCTCGAAGGGCAGCCGTTGAAACATCAGGGCCATGTCATCCGCCGAACGTCGGGCAGCCAGTTCGACGAAATGATCGCGGAGTGCGAGATACTGCTGGCGTTCCATGGCCACATGAGCGTGCCATTTCGGATCCCGGTGACCCTTCTGCGTTCTCCCGCCGGCTCGATAGCTGATCGCATAACCGCAGTACGACAGCGGTATCCGGCGAATGTCGCGCACGGACTTCTGTTCGTCCTCGAAGAAGACGTGCTCGCCCTTTGTTGCGAGCAGCACGAAGTGGCGATCGTGGCGGATGTATTGCAGGTTGGCTCGGCCCAGCCGCTTCCGCCGCGACCGCGTCGCTTCCGAAACGTCGATTCCATATTTCGCGATGAGCTTTCGATCGACGAGTTCCGGATCTTTCCTGTCCGGAATGTAACCCGTCACGTACCACAAGTAGCCGTGACGCAGATAGCAGCAGGCGATCTGCTGCACGAATCCCACCAGCGATGTTGTTTCCGCTCGATACTGCATACTTCCTTCGCGAAAAGTTGACGAGCTTGTTCAGGGCACAAGCTCGTCGGAAAGCCCCCGTCACGGGATTGGCTACCCGTCCGGAAAAGAACCATCAGGCGGACGTGAGAAACGCACAGCACCGCAGTCGCACGCAAGGCGACAGCAGCAACAGCATTCGTTTCAGAATCGGCGAGGGAACTACATTCAAGAGTTGTTCCCTCCCAATCCATACTACCCGTCACACCCACAACCACGACTGGTTAACGACGTACGACAGCGCCACGTCGTTACCACTCCGTTGGTTCGCCGCCACGAGACGAAGACTCTCCCGAGTCTCACTCCCGTAGCCGCCAGCTCCCTCCCGGGAATCAGTCGAGCACAGCCGGTGACACAAACTGGCCACCGGCTGTTCAACAGCTCGACCGCAACGTCGCTTTGACAGTGCTCCGCATCGGCCTCATCAACCTGAGCGGTACCTGCCCGTCAGCCCTTTCGTTGTTGCCTCTTCGACGTACCAGCGGGACCAGCCCGCGACTGTACTTCGAACGCCAGCGGCATTCAGTTCAGTCGCGAGTCACCACAGGACATCTTCGATCGTTCCAGGCACCACCCCGGAACGGCAAACGAGTTTCGACTGCCTTGCCGAAACATCGCCCGGCGCGTGAACCACGCATCCGGCTTCTACTCAGGCCACACTCCCCCTCTACGGCATTTTTTGCCCGCGGCGAGGATTCAGGAATTCAATACTCCGTCATCCCGCGAGGCTGCACGCCTCACTTCCGCCAGCAATTACAAGCACCTGAGTGACCGACTCAGGCTCCGGGAACCACCCCGGCAGCCGCAGAGGTTCCTGCGTTAGTCATGCTCTTCGCTCCACGCTTCACGTTGCTATCCAGTGTTACCTGGAGGAACCGTTGCCGTATGTGCGACTCTCCCGAATCACCACAGTTTCCATCGGGAATGATCTGTCATTCCCGACGATTTCAGGGGACCGAACGTAGAAGCGTCCCCTTACCCATCAGCACCGGTCTTTCGCGGTTCGGCACCGTCTCTCGTGGAACTCACTGGCAAGCCCTTACGGGCCTTTCATGGTTGAGCTATTCACAGCCGTCGGATTTGCCGACGGTCCCCGGACTGATCACGTCCGGACTGGCACGTCACCGTGCACAGTGCTCCCCACGCCAGCCATGTTGAACGCACCGGATTGCTCCGGCCCGAACCCCCTGGACAGGATTACGCGGTGTCAATTCGATTGACGCAACACATCACCTGCTTTGAAACATGACGGCCTTTGTCAGAACATCGACAAAGGGATTTCCGCATCGCCCTTGTTCTCAATAATCGGATCGAATGTCGGTATTACTCTGAACGGAAGCGACTGCGATACGAGGGCAGCCGTTCGATGATTCAGGATTACTCCGACAAGCCTCCGTCGAACACAGCAAGCGCCTCTCGACGCACTGCGCTCTACGGGACGACCACAGACGAGCGGTTAACTTCGTCCCCTTAGCCCGACTGGTGAGGTCAGGTTTACCGGGTGTGGCCGACTGTCAAAGCGACGTCTGCTCGTCATTCTTAGCCCGATGTTTTGCACCAGGTTTGCCGAATGACGCGGTTGACGTTTCAACGGTCGCCGGTCAGGAATCCGAAACCTGGCCGGCCTGATGTCCATATCGTACTGGATGGAAATCGCAACGATGTCAGAGACGTGTCGGAAGCGTCACATTTCGGTGATCAAAGCGTGTCGGTTTCGTCGCAGAATGGACGGCAGGACGTGTCGGTTCCGTCGCACTTTTCCGGCTGTGGATAAACTGGTCAACTGCCTGACATCACTCGCGAATTCGACTGGTCAGAGCGGGAATCGGCGCGGGATCAAAGAACTGCTTTCAAAGTACCTGTAAGCAAGAACCAGTCTGCCTTTGGATGGACGGGCGAGATCATCATGAACCGACTTCAGCAATGCAGAATGAGCAGGCGTTGGCATCCAGTGTCGCCCACTGGGCTGTGACTGACTCGCAGGCTGAGATTGATGGGCGTGGTCTATTCGTCTGCGTCGGTGTGATGTCGGACCTGACGCAGTTCATGAAGTTGCCTTCGACGCTCCGGTCGCCTGGACCGACGCGGCGAAGAGGACTGTTGAAATTACTCCGGTGGGTGTCGACCGGAGCGTTGAAAACTGACGACAGTCGGAAATAAAGTGGCCTCTAATTGCGTGGTCAATCTGATTACACCAGCTGAATGCTTCTCCCACCTTAATCTGCTGCTGGTCGATCCGACCGGAGGCTGTTGCGTGACCGCTGCAGATTGCGAGAGTCGCGGTCACCCGAGGCACCAACGAACTCAAGGTGAAACTCCACAAAGGCCTACCGCGAATTCTGATTACGATGCTCCAATCGGACCTATCGGGCGTCGGTCGAGTCTGGCAGGCCTCACGGCCACTCGATTGAATGGTCGGAACTATGGGGACTTCTTCTTCGAGTCTGCCTTGCTGAGGAATTCGGCCGCGAGTTTCGTGTTGCCTCGATACTCGTGTAGAGACGCCACACGACGATAGAGACCGACCAGGAGACCGTTCGAGACCCCGGCGCGACCATTTCTCGCGATGAAATCTTCAAGGTCTCGCAGGGCTGTCTCAAGTTGCTGGATCGCTTCGTCGGGACGATCCTGGCGTCGAAGCAGATCGGCAAGAATCCAGCGGGTCCGGGCGTGAGCGACCTCAAACATGGCGTTTCCGGGTGACGTGCTGCTCAGCGACTGCCAGTCATCGACGGCGGCAGTGAGGCTCGCTTCTGCTTGAGCGGTGTTCTCGGTGAACGAATAGTGGGCCCCAAGTTTGTGTCGGGTTGACGCGAGGAGAAGGTGATACGGGAGCGACGTAGGAAAACGCTCGTGCAGCCGGCTTGCCATAACTTCGGACTCATACAGGTCGGCGGCGTCCTGCATGGACAGCGGTTTCGTGACGGCCTCCGGAGTGATTGCGAGCGCATCCGCAAGGTGCAGACTCACGTCGGGTTCGGTGGGCGATCCGGACTGCAATCGCCGAAGTATCGCCACTGCTTTCTGTTTCGCAGTGACGGCGAGTTGCGGGTCGTCAATGGCCCACGCGTAGGTGAGGATGCTGCTGTAACATCGTGCAAGAGCGAGTGCGCCGTCCTGGTTGTCGGGTTGCGCCTCAGTCAGTTGAGTCAGCGTATCACGAGCTTGCTCGAAGTCAGCGAGCAGCCCTTCCGGCGGCGTGTTTGAATTCTCAGTTCCTCGCCGGCGGGGGCCTCGGCGGGTCTGTTCGTAATGATGTTCGGCGGACCAGGCATTGATGATCTGCGTCAGGGTTACTCCGCGGGCAAGGCGAGCGCTGGGGCTGGATCGATCTCCGGCACTCAGCGTGTCCAGTCGCGTAAGGGATTCGCGAAAGCTCGTGGATGCCTGATCGAAGCGGCCGGACAAGAGATGAACTCGGCCGATCGCGTTGCCTGCCTTAATGGCCAGCAGCGACGCAGCCAGTTCGTTATTAGAACGACTTGCGTTGTCGAGAACTTCGAGGCATCGCTTCCAGGCTCGTACGGCTTCATCATTTCGTGCAAGACGGTAGTGAATATCACCAATGCGGTAGTGCACCCGGGCGGTGTCGATGTCCCAGGAGCGTGACTGGTCGTTCCGGATCGCAAACTCGTCGTAGAAACCAAGCAGGCTTTGCAGCAGTTCTGCATCGGCTTCGGCCAATCCGCCGCTGAGAGCGACTGGCGCAGTCACGTCGCTGGAAATACGGATTGATTGCGGAAGTTCACGCGAACCGATCTGGTCGGCGATCTTTTCGAACGCACGCAGAGCTGTCAGGAGATTCTGTTCGGCTCGGTCAGATTCTTCGCGGGCGCGGTCTCGCTCAAGACGGGCCTGTGCCGCCGCATTGGTGGCGTTGGTTGCTGACTGGCGGGCCTGACCGAGGGCTTCGCCAACCTGCTCATAAGCCGTGCGAAGGTGGAAGTAACCGAAGGTAGAGAGCAACGTGACTGCGATGAGAAGTGTGGCCGTTGCCGCAGACAATCCGGCGACGATCGGGTTGCGGCGACACCAGCGACGCAGCCGCTCAGCTTGTGAGACTCGGCGTGCGAGGATCGGGCGGTCTTCCAGAAACCGTTGCAGGTCGGCTGCGAGTTCGGCAGCAGTCTGGTAGCGATGCTGCGGCTCACGTGAGATTGCCTTCTCGATAATGAGTCCGAGATCGGCAGGGAGACCGGGCACAGTCGTTCGTATCGCGGGAGGTGAATCGTTTGTGATCTGACGCAGCAACTTCGCTCGGCTGGATTCCGTGAAGGCCGGCTTCAGCGAGGCGAACTCGTAAAGTGTCAAGCCGAGACTGTAGATATCACTGCGGGCGTCGCTTTCATTCTCCCTCTCGAACGACTCGGGAGCGGAGTAGCGGAGCGTCCCGACAACGTCGCCGGTAGCGGTGAGACTTTCTTCGTCGAGGAGCCGGGCGAGGCCGAAGTCCGTGACCCAGACGTGATCGACTTCCAGCAGGATGTTGGCAGGTTTGACATCGCGGTGCAGGACGCCGGATTCGTGAGCACACGCAAGTGCTCCTGATACGCAGACGCCAACCTCGGCAACACGACGAAAACGGTCCGGCTGTAATGCGACATCGTCTGCGTCGGACTGCTCTCTGATGATCTCATCAAGTCCCCGGCCATTGATGAGCTGCATGACATAAAAGTGCGCGTCGTCCTGCTGACCGACTCCGAAGACCGGCACGATGTTGGTGTGATGGAGCCGCGCCGCGGCTCGGACCTCGCGGGTGAAGCGTTCGACGTGTCGCGGTGATTCACTCAGGTGCGGCGGAAGCAGCTTGAGTGCCACGCGGCGATCGAGCGATTCATGCACAGCTTCGTAAACGATGCCCATTCCGCCGTGTCCGATGCGGCGGATGATTCGGTAGTCGCCAAGCCGTTCCGGGTCAGCGAAGGATCGCTTTGGTCTGCTCCTGCGAAGTTGACGATCCTGTTCACGGCGTTTCGCGAGCTGTTCGATCATGACGATCGACGAGAGTGCGTCGCGAAGTTCGTCGGCATGATCGGGATGGCTGTCGACGTACTCGGAGATGGACGGCGAGTCGCCGCCGCGTAGTCGCTCGGCAAACTCTTCCGCGAGATCATCAACGAGTGTTGTCTCCGGCTCGGTCATGCGTTGGGTTCAAAGTGAGTGTTTGTCATTTCGCAGACGGTGCTGTTGCGTGAGCCTTTCCCCTGCTCATAACCGAAGGCGGCATTGGATTGTTTACCATTTCTGAAACCTCACCAGTCGAAACCGGGCAATCCTTCGACGGCCTCTTTGAATCGAATCAGTGCTCGGGTGTAACGCCGGCTGGTGGCGGCTTTCTTGACGCCGACGATGGCTGCGACCTCGTCGTTGCTGAGCTGCTCGAAATGCCGCAGGACGAGTACTTCGCGGTCGATTTCGTCTAAGCCTTCGAGCGCTTCGGCGACTTTGGCAACCGTCTCTTCGCGCTGCACGGCCTGACTCGGCGACGTCAGATCACCGACAAGCCATCCAGCCAGTGACTGCGAGCTAACACCCGCATTGTCCGCGTGGCCGTGGATTGAAACGTCCAGCCCGGCGTCGCGCATCTGGGCGAGGTGGCGGCGATGCACATGAATCAGCGTGTCGAGTGCCACGCCGCGCAGCCAGACGAACACTGGGACGGTCGCGTTGTCGAGATATCGCGGCAGCTTCTTCTGTGCTTCAAGGAATGTTTCCTGCACGACATCCGCCGGATCGACCCGACCTGTCAGTCGCGCGTCGAGACGCAGATCGATGATGCGGTCGAGACGGTCCGCGTATTCCTCAAACAGGACGCCGAGTTCTTCGTCGCCGGAGGCCCGCAGTCGTTCGATTCCAGAATCATCAAGTACCTGTGTCATGCCGGGGTGATTTCCATGTCTGTTCAAAGTTTGCAGGAAGAGTCTGGCCGATTTATCGCAAACCAGTATCCACCAATCGGTTCCGATTCTCCACGCGCGAATACACATGCCTTCCCGCCAGAAACTGCTCGTCCGGTTGTAAACACCGGACTGCGGCATTCGGTTCTGTGGATATCGCTGCTTGCGCGACGTCCTCTGGAACTCCCGACTCATGCCCGATCCGCGCCCGAAACTCTGGTGGCTGACACACTTTGCCGCACCGCTGGCCATTCTGGCGGCGAGCGGGCTGGCCTTCTTCGCGCTCGGGGCGCGTCCGGAACCGCAACGAAAGGGAGAGGCCCGACAGAAAGAGCTGCTGGTCAAGACGGTTGCCGTACAGGCCCTCGGTGACGAACTCGTTCTGGAAACGACGGGCGAGGTCGTGCCACACGCGGAGATCGTGATCGCCACGGAAGTCGGCGGCCGAGTCCTGCGGAAGCACGAGCGGTTGCGCGTCGGTGAGTTCGTCGAGCGCGGGCAGTTACTGATCGAGATCGACCCTGAACGCTTCGATCTGGAAGTTGCCCGACTCACCACGATTCGTGATGAGGCAGAGAGCGATCTGTCACAGATCGACCGTGACGAGAAGAACCTTGCCGGCCTGATCGAGCTGGCCCGCGATTCACACCGGTTGTCCGAGTCCGACCTCAAAAGAGTCGAAGACCTGCGCAAGCAGAACGTCACTACCGCAGCGGACTACGCCGTGGTTCGTAAGTCGGAGCTGACCTCTCGCGATGCGCTGCAGCGGCTGGAGAATGAACTGCGGGACATCGACTCGCGACGGACTCGCCTCACGCTGGCCCGTGATCTGGCGTCGATTCAACTGAAGCAGGCGGAACTGAATCGGCAGTGCGCGAAAATCATGTCGCCGGTGTCGGGAGTCGTGACGTCCGCTCCGGTCGAAGACCACGCCGTCCTGCAGGCGGGACAGCAGATCGCTGCCATTGAAGACACCTCGCAAGTTGAAGTTCACTGTCATCTCACAGTGGACGAGATGTACTGGGTCTGGAACCACGCTCTGAATGATGAGCCGATTCATCACACGCCGAACCGGTTCACTTCCCCGGCGCACAGTCGCCAACGCGAGTTTGCCTTGCTTGTCGCGGGTGATGACTTTCCATTGTCACTTCCGCCGGAGCCGGATCGTGATGTTCGGAGTTCTCCACGAGACGAAGCACGGTCAATGCCCGCAATTCCTGCGGATGTCGTATTTGAACTCGGCGGCGAAGAGTTTGCATGGACCGGCTCACTCGCCCGGATCGACGGAGCTGGCCTCGATATTGAGAGCCGCACTGTGCCGTGTCGCATCGTTGTTGAGAGACCGACGCGCGACACGAGCCAGCGCGGCGGACCACAAACCCTGATGCGTGGCATGTTCGTTTCGTGCCGCATCCACACGCGACCTCGACGGCAATTACTGACTGTTCCCGAGATTGGTGTGCGTCCCGGTAACGAAGTCTGGCTGATGCGCGACGGGCAGTTGCATGTTGAGCCGGTGCGCATCGTGCGTGTGAGCGACGGTGTTGCCGTCATAGACGGTCTGTCAGCGGGCGTTCACGCCGGCGATCGGCTGATCACGACGCCCGTTCCCGATGCTCGCGACGGACTGCCGGTTACGGAGGCTGACAAGGGCTCACGCAAAGCCGCGAAGGCGCAAAGAGGAGGCGACGAATGACTTCCTTTGCGTCTTTGCGCCTTTGCGTGGGACCAGAAGCACGGGTGTCGGTATGAAGTCGCTCGTCCGTTGGTCGGTCGCGAATTCGCCCGCGATGAACATCATCATGCTCGTCGTGCTGGGCGCGGGAGCGTGGTGCATGGCCTCGCTGCAGCGGGAGTTCTGGCCTTATTACGACCTCGACGAGATTGAAGTTCGAGTGGCTTATCGCGGTGCCAGTCCCGAGGAAGTCGAAGAGGCAATCTGTGAGAAGATCGAGGCGGCGGTCTCATCAATCAGCGGCATTGAGACGATTTACTCGACGGCCACCGAGGGCTCTGGACAGGTCCGGCTCGAACTGCACGCGGATGTCGACAAGGCCGACGTGCAGCGCATCCTTGGAGAAGTTCAGGCGGCCGTAAATCAGATTCCGAGTTTTCCGGCACTGGCTGAGGCACCGGTCATCCGGCAGCGAGTTCCGAACTCGACCGCGATTCAGGTTGGCATTATTGGTCCGGACGATGACACGATTGAAGCCGCTCTCCGCCTGCGTCGCATTGCCGAAAACGTCCGCGACGAACTGCTCGCTCATTCCAGCATGTCGAAGGTCGAACTGCAGGGCGTGCCGAGTTTCCAGATCGATGTTGAGGTTTCGGAAGAGGCTTTGCGGAAGTATCGGCTGTCACTCAGTCGGGTCGCCGAGATTCTTCGCGAAGAGAATCTCGAAATGCCCGGCGGCACGCTGCGAACAGAGTCTCAGGAGATTCTGCTGGTCGGCTCAAACCGCAGCAGTGTTGGACGCCAGATCGCCGAGATTCCGCTCACACTGCCGAACGGCGTTGTCATCGAACTGGGTGAACTCGGAACCGTCCGTGACGAGTTTTCTGACGACACCTCGATCAGCCGCATGAACGGTCGACCGGCGATCGCCTTGTCGGTCGACACAACGCAGACCGAAGACCTGCTGGAAGTCGGTCGCGATGTTTACGCCTACCTCGACACGAAGCAGCTTCCGGATGGCTACAGCATGGTGGCCTACCGCGATCGTTCTGACGACGTGCAGGACCGGCTCAGCCTGATGATCAAGAACGGCTGGCAGGGACTGGTGCTGGTGTTCGTCCTGCTGGCGTTGTTTCTGGAACTGCGGCTGGCGTTCTGGGTGGCAATGGGCATTCCCGTCTCGCTGCTCGGCGCGTGCATCGTGATGTACTTCACCGGGCAGACGCTCAACCTGACGTCGCTGTTTGCCTTCCTGATCGCGCTCGGCATCGTCGTCGATGACGCGATTGTCGTGGGCGAGAACATCTACGTGCATCGTTCAATGGGGAAGAATTTTCCGCAGGCGGCGATCGATGGCACTGCCGAAGTCATGCCCTCGGTGGTCACGTCCGTGATCACCACGGTCGTCGCGTTTCTTCCGATGATGTTTGTCACCGGGAGCCTCGGTCGCTTCACCACGGTGCTGCCGCTGGCCGTGATCGCGATGCTGCTGATTTCGCTCGGCGAATGCGTGACGATCCTGCCTTCGCACCTCGCTCATCGCGACAACCTGTGTCTGTCGTTTCTGGCCTGGCTGCTGACGCCGGTGCGATTTGTGGCCGGTAGCTTTGCTTGGATGAATCAGCATGTGGGCCGACTGCTCGACAGCTTCATCGAACTCGCCTACATCCCCAGCCTTCGCTGGTCGCTGCGGAACTCAGCGACTGTTGTGGCTCTGGCCGTGGGCCTGCTTGTCGTCTCGGCGGGCGTGGTTCGCAGCGGCAAGGTTCCGTTCGTCGTGCTGCCTCGGATCGACTCGAACGTGCTCATGCTGCTGATCGCCTACCCGAACGGAACTCCGGCGAGCGTCACAGACGAAGCCACGAAACGTCTCGAAGCCGCAATCGCCGAAGTCAATCAGCAGACCATCGACGAGGCACTGACCGACCGCGAAGAAGGCGTCGTCATCGCCATGCACCGCGCTGTCGGGCACGGAGCCTCGTCGACCGGCGAAGTTTCCAGCGGCAGTCATGTCGGCAGCATCACGGTGTCACTGATCGACTCTGGCTTCCGGAAGATCACGGCCCAGGACATCGTCACTCGCTGGCGTAAAGCAGCGGGAGACTTCCCCGGCACCGAGGTGCTCTTCTTCAGCACCGGCCCGCGAGGCCCCGCCGCCGCTCCCATCGAGTTCTCGCTGCTCGCCTCCAGCGAGAACCTCGACCGACTGGAAGACGCCGTAGATCGCTGCACCGAACGACTCGCGGAATACCCCGGCGTGTTCGACATCACCGCCGGCTCGAAGCCCGGCAAGTACGAATACCGCCTGAAGATCAAAGACAAGGCTCGCCAGTTGGGCGTGACTCTGGGCGAAGTCTCTCGCACCGTCCGGGCTGCGTACTACGGCGAAGAGGTCATGCGACTGCAGCGAGGCCGTCACGAAGTGGAACTCCGAGTCCGCTACCCGCGCGAGCAGCGTCGCTCCCTCGCCGACTTCCGACGACTCCGTCATCGCACTCCGGACGGCATCGAAAGACCGCTCACCGAACTGGTCGACATCGGGGTCGGTCGCAGTGCGTCGATCATTCGTCGCATTGACCAGAAGCGATCAATCACGATCAGCGCCGACGTCGATGAGGACGCCGCCAACGCCTTTGACATCAGCAGCGACCTGCAAGCCGGCTTCCTCGCCGAGCTGCAGTCCGAGTTCCCCGAAGTCACCATCCGCTGGGGCGGCCAGCGCGAGCAGACGAACGAGTCGATGCTGAGCATGCTGTACGGCTTCGTGTTCGTGATCGTCGGCATGTATCTGCTGCTGACGATCGAGTTCAAATCGTACATCCAGCCGCTGCTGGTCCTGACAATCATCCCCTTCGGCTGCATCGGAGCGATCGCCGGCCACTTCGCGATGGGGCTTCCGCTGACGCTCTTCAGCATCTACGGCCTCGTCGCGCTGGCGGGAGTTGTCGTCAACGACTCGATCGTTCTGATCGACTTCATCAACCGCCGCATCGCCGACGGCCTGTCCCTGGAAGACGCCCTCGTTGACGCCGGCCGCCGTCGCTTCCGCCCGGTCGTGCTGACATCAGTGACAACAATCGCCGGAATGCTTCCGATCCTGCTGGAAACATCACGACAGGCCCTCGTCCTGATCCCAATGGCCACCAGCCTCGCCTTCGGCCTGATGCTCGCCACCGTTCTCGTGCTGATCCTCGCCCCGACGTTTTATCTCGTCAGCCGGTGGTTAGCAGCGGCGGTGTCCTCACGAGAGGTCCTCACGGCAGAATTATCCCCGGAGCGAGCGATTGCGTGACGTCCGGAACAATCTCTCGCGACAGGTAAACCGCCGGAGCCCTGTTTCGGTGTAACTCTCTGGGAATGCTCATACGCGTCTTCAGGGAGTTCGAGTCATCATGCAACCGGTTCGTCGTCTGTCGCTCGCACTGCTGCTGGCCGTTGGCTTGCCCGCCTTTCCATTCGAGGCGTCTGCTCAGAAAGGTGGTCAAGGTAAGCAGAATCAATCAGTCAGTCCGCAGAAGCGTGGAAAGGGCGGCGGACAGAAAACCGGCGGACGAGGGACTCAGAAGGGTGAGAGTGAATCGGCTGGGGCTCACTTGCCGGCTGGGTTTCAGGGGCTGTCGAAGGACGAGGTAAAGCTGCTCGAAGGCGTGACTCAGCGAGCGTTGGGATGGATCGGGAAGACGTCTCCGAAGCGCAGTTCCGGCGATAGTGTGGCAGATTTCTTTGGTGGTCTTGCGACAGATCGCGGGGACGGAGACGGTCCTGAAAGCAAAGACGACGACGACCCGTCACCCGAGCGAAGTCGTGACGTCGGGTTGCTGGTTATGGCGGTGCTCGATGCGGAGCAGCGGGATCAGCTCGCAAAGCTGCTCATCGATCAACGGGGCGTGCTTCAGGGTTATGGACAACTCCGAGATCGACTGTCAGCGAAACTGCAGGAGCTGCGTGGCGAGAGTCGTCCTTCGCGCGTGTTCGATCGCGACGTGACGCAGCTGGCGGCGGATCTCGGTCAAAAGGAATTGGAAATCGCGATCGCTCAGGCACGCAACTTCGTCGTGTTGCGGCAGACACTGCGGGAAGACCAGCTCGAGTACCTGCGGCTGGTACGAGCCAGTCCGAATGCCATGAAGACCGACAGCCCGGCTGTGCAGAGCGTGCGTGAGCTGCTGGAGAAGATGGACGACCGGGATCAGGCCCTGCTTCAGGCTTTGACGGTCAAGGCAGTGTCGTTTGCGACGGGAAATGCAGAAGAGAATGCACCGATACGAAGCGGCAAGTCACCAGGTTTGCTGGGAACGGTCAAAGGTGGCGGCAAGTCGGACGGCTCCACAGCGGCGTTTCTGGGCTCGCTGAATGTCGCACAACAACGGGCACTCATCACTCTGTTGCAGTCGGAGCAACGGCTTGTCAGTGGCTATCTCACAGGACGGAATCAGATCGTCGCCGCGCTCGACAGCCTGAAGGACGGCCAACCGGTCAACGAACACAAGCTGAAACAGGCCGGTGGTGAGCTGATGGAAATCGAAGCCCGGGCCGCACTTCTTGAAGCCCGAGCCTTTGAGCAGATCAGCACCTCGTTATCGAAAGCTCAGACAGTCTTCATTGCTCAGCATCTGCTCCCGGAGACCGAAGGCAAGGGGGGTAAGAAGTGAAACTGCCCCTGCGACTACTGGCCGTTGGATCTCTGACGGTGCTGGCCAGTCACCCACATCTCGCGGCTCAGTCGATCTCGGAATCTGGCATCGCTGACGTCGCGTTCAACGAACCGCAGCCTTTGCCTGTCACTAACGCGTTACCGGTTCAGCGTGAAGTTGCTTATGGCGATGCCATACACGGTGGCACTGTGATCGTGCGAGGCGAGGTCCTGTCACCCCCCTATCGTGTTGGACAGATCGGTCGCAAGGTGCTCATCAATGATGTCCTTGTGGCCATGCTGCCCGGAACCACGGACGAACGTGGACGCGAACGGCCAGACCGCTCACGCGTGAGCCCGAAACACTTTGTCGCCAATGTCGAAACGCGGCTTTACAACGGCGATGTTCTGATCTGCTTCGATGATCGAACGCGAGTGTTCTGCTACTCGGGAGACGAACCCTACTTCCTGCAGGCCCTGATCCAGGCGGAAAACCTCGAAGAGCGAGTTCTCGCTGCACTCGATTACTCTGTGGGAGGCTTTGACGACAGCGGATCAGCTCGGATTCCCACCTCGCAATGGCGAACCGCGTTGGCGGACTTTGAGCCAACCGACAGTCTGCTGCAGTTCATCGAAGTTTCGGGCATCAATGACGAAGAAGGTGATTACCTGTCGGAAGACGACGAGGCGTATCAGCGAAGTGACCCGACACGCTGGATGTACGCGTTGAACGTTGCCGGCATGCTGCTGGTCGTCGTGTCGGCTGGAAAGCTGCTTGGGAACCGACCGGAGTCGGGTATTCCGTGGGCACAGATCGTCGAGTCGCCAGATGCGACCCGGCTCTCTCGCGACGCGACGGTCATGATTCTGCTGCTCAGCAGCTTCGATCTTGTGGCGACGCTGCTGACTGACTCGTCAGGAGGCTTTACCGAGTTGAATCCTCTGACCGGTTCGCTGTTGAAGAACCCTGCCATGCTGGCCGTTTTTAAGCTGACCGCCACCGGCCTTGGCACCGGTATCCTGTGGCATCGACGGAAATTCGCCGGTGCCCAGCAGGCCGCGTGGTGGATGTGCTTTCTGCTGACTCTGGTCACGATTCGGTGGGTGACCATTCAGTCGCTGTTCTATGTCTGACCCCAGGTGAGAGAGTCGCGCCCCTTCAGGGCATTGCCTGTTAGGGCCGTTTTCCAGCCACCTTCCAGGATTTCTCGAAATGTCGGCCGCAGGCGGTAAACGAGGGCTCAGACAATTCGGTTTTCTGTCTGGAAACCCCGGTTTCATCGTCCCTGGAGACTTATCGGATGCGATGGCTTACTTCCTCACTGCTGCTGGTTGTTCTATTGGCTGGCGCCGCGCGGGCGGCGGAGCGGCGGCCGAATATCATCTTCATGATGTCGGACGATCAGGCCTGGAACGGGCTGTCCGTCCCCATGCACCCGGACCTGGACTGGTCGAAGAGTTCCGTCGTCGAGACGCCGCATCTGGCAAAGCTGGCCGCTCAGGGCATGCGGTTTTCGGCGGCTTATGCTCCGGCGTCGGTTTGCTCGCCGACTCGCATCAGTCTGCAGACGGGACGCAGTCCGGCGGCGCTCCACTGGACCAAAGCCGCTCCGGCTGAGGC